>BEHZ01000134.1 GCA_002923335.1 bacterium HR23
GTTCCCCCTCCCGTGGGGTAAATGATGGCCCCAGGGTATCTCCACCCCAGCGCCTCCACGATCTCGTAGGCCATAATCTTCTTCCCTTCCACCCGGTAAGGCTCCTTCAGAGTAGACACATCCAGCAATCCTAACTCCTGGGCACGAGCACGGCTGGCCCGCCCTGCATCGCCGATATGCCCCGCCACCAGTTCCAGACGTGCCCCGGCGATACTGCACTCCTTCTTGTTGGCCTCGGGGGCATCCTGGGGCATGAAGACATAGGCCGGCAGGCCCGCCCGCGCTGCATAGGCCGACATCGCCCCGGCTGCGTTGCCCGCCGAAGGGATCACCAGCCCCCGCACCCCTAACTCCTTGGCGCGGGAGACGGCTACCGCCTGCCCCCGGGCCTTGAAGGTGCCTGTAGGGTTAACGCTTTCGTCTTTGATGTAAAGGCGGGGGCATCCCAGCCGTGCCCCCAGACGGGGAGCAGGGAGTAGGGGCGTATCCCCCTCTCCCAGAGAAACGATGTGGGCCGGGTTGCGCACAGGGAGCACCTCAAACCACCGCCATAAGGAGCGGGGACGGCCAGCAACCACTTTGGGGTCCACAGCACGGCGTGCTCCCTCCAGGTCGTAGCGAGGATAGAGCACCTTCCCGCAGGTGGGACAGACGGTCTGCACCTCTTCGGCGGAGAAGGGGCGATGGCAGGCGGTGCACTCCAGATGGGAAAGGAAACTCCGCATGGCCTACTCCAAGGGGATAAGGGGCAGGACAATATGGCTGGGGCAGATGGTGTTGTGGTGCACCGTGTTTACCGCTATCTGCCACGACCCAGGGCGCCCCAACGGCTCCCCCGTGTTGGGGTTCACATCAAACCGTGGAAAGTTGCTGGAGGAAATGTCCACCCGGATGCGGTGCCCTTTCTTGAACAGATTGCTGGTAGGGAAGAGGTGAATGGTGAGGTGGTAAATCCGCCCCGGCGTCAGCAGTTCCTCCCGTTCCCAGGAGGCGTGGAAGCGGGCACGGAAGATGGTATCCGTCAGGTTCAGAGCGAAGCCTTGGGGATAGTCCTCATTCGGAGGGTAGACATCCAGGAGTTTCACCGTGAAGTCGGTATCGGGGGCGGTAGACGAAACGAAGAGGTGGGCGGTGATAGGGCCGGTAACCTCTACATCCCTGTCCAGAGGTGAAGTCTGGAAGACCAGGACATCGGGACGGGAGGCCAGGGGCAAGTAGGGGGACGTGCACCCGAAGAAGCGGGGGTCCTCCCGCTGGTCGTAGGCCCCCGGCTCCATAATGGGGGAGCCAGAGGAGATAGGTCCTCCAATGGTGGGCACTGGGTTGCGGGGGTCAAAGGTGTATCGGCTGTAACCGCTGGTGGAGCGGGGCGGTTCGGCGGCCAGCACCCCTCCGGGATGCAGGTAGTAGGGTGTCCACCGGGTGCGGGCCAGGGGCCATTCGTCCTCTGCACGCCACTGCCCCCCGTGGTCAAGGCGTCCGGCGGGTGTCTTGCGCCCGCTCCCGCCACCCATCACGAAGATGAGCACCGGCGGCCCTTCCATCCCCGTGGGGAGACCCCGCAGGGCATAGTCAAACCAGCGGAGGCGGAAGTGGTTATAATCCTCCGCCAGGTTGCCCGGCAGTTTGGCTTCGGGCCCGAAGTCTACATCCCCGGCATACCCGTGCTGGTGTTGGCCGTGGGTCCACGCCCCCATGACCAGGCGCACCCTGCGCCGACCGGCCTTCCGGAGACCTACAAAGGTGTCGCAGGAGGTGCGGGCATAGGGGTCATACCAGGACCCCAGCACCAGGATGGGCACATCGGGCCAGCGGTGGTAATACCCCTCGGCGTAAAGGCCAACTTGCTTCCAATACTCGTCCAACCGGCTGTGTGTCCACAGTTCCAGAAGGTAGTTCTCATACTCGGGCGCCCAGCGGAGAGGGGAGTGGCCGGGCTTCCAGGGCAAGCGGGTGAACCAGGCCCGTAGGTCCTCCGCCTCTAGCGCCTTTTGCAGTAAGGGGTTGCGCTGGGCCTCAGGGCTGTGCAGAGCCTGCGTGTATGCCCACACCGCTTGACGCAGTTCAAAAGCACCCTGGTGGCGCACCCCGTGCAGGAAGGCGTTGGAGAACCCCCCAGCGTCCAGGAACAAGGCCCCCAGCCCTTCCTTCGGCCCCTCCTCCGAGGCCAACGCCGCCTGGGTATGCGCGCCGTAGGAGATGCCGAAAGTGCCCACCTGCCCGTTGCACCAGGGCTGGCGGAGCACCCATTGTAGGGTATCAACGCCGTCCCGCCCGTCGTCCACATACTTGGTGAAGGTGCCTTCCGAGGCGAAGCGCCCCCGCACATCCTGGAAGAGCACCGCATACCCCCGCTGGGCGAACCATTTCCCCTGCTCCTGGCGCTGGGGGGCCGATTTGTTGTATGGGGTCCGCTCCATCAGCACGGGGAAGGGGCCAGAGCCTGGCGGAAGGTAAAGATCCCCCGCCAAACGCACCCCATCTCGCATGGGAATGGGGATATCCCTCTGCACCTGGATATCGGACGCCACGGCTGTCCCCTTTACCGCCGGGAGGAGGGACGGCGCTTGCCACGACCTCCGCTGGTGGCCAGCATGGCGGCCAGCACCCCCGCCAGATAGGGGTAGTGGCTCTCGTGCTTGCCGCGCACCTCTTCCACCAGGAGAGTGAACAGCCCCCCCAAGACCTGGTAAAAGGAACGGCACCGGTCATCCGGGGCAACGCCCTTGCCCACCAGGAAGGCGCGGAAAAGGGCCTCCAGCACCCCCATCGCCTCCTGCGGTTGGCGCAGATGGAGGCCCCGCAGGAGGGCCTCCGCTTCGTGGGCCAGGGAGCCGGCGGTCTTCCGCCAGCGGGGGGTGGGGTTCTCCAGTTGCTCCGCCAGGCGCTCCAGCGCCTTCCGAGGCGTGGATGAGCGCACCATGTTTGCATCCCCTTCCTGTATTTGTCCTAAGATACCACGGGGAGGCCAAGCCCGACCAGCCCTTCACATATGCCCCCTCTTTCCAGTATGCTAGATTTGCCAGGGGGTGCACATGCGCGTTCTCTTTATCGGCGATGTCATAGGCAAGCCAGGGCGTCGGGCCTTGCAGGCCCTGCTCCCCTCTTTGCGTCGGGAACTGGCGCCGGACCTGGTCATCGCCAATGGTGAAAACGCCGCCGGCGGCAACGGCCTCACCCTGGAGACCGCCCACGAAATCCTGTCCGCCGGGGTGGACATCATCACCTCCGGCAACCACATCTGGGACCAGAAGGATTTCCTCCCCCACCTGGATGGGGAACTGCCCGTCTTGCGCCCTCTCAACTACCCCCCGGGCGTCCCCGGCAAGGGATATCTCCAGCGGGGCGAGGTGGTGGTGGTGAACCTCCAGGGCCGAACCTTTATGCCACCTATTGACTGCCCCTTCCGCACCGCCGACCGCCTGCTGGAGAGCCTGCACGGCCCCCATATCATCATCGTGGACTTCCACGCAGAGGCCACCAGCGAGAAACAGGCTATGGGCTGGTATTTGGACGGACGGGTGAGCGCGGTGCTGGGCACCCATACCCACGTCCCCACCGCTGACCCGCGCATCCTCCCCAAAGGCACCGCCTTCATTACCGATGTGGGCATGTGCGGGCCTGTCAACTCCATCATCGGTGTGGAAGTGGAGGCCATCCTGGAGCGCTTCCTTACCCAATTGCCCCGCAAGTTCGGCGTTGCCACGGGCCCGGCGGTGCTCCACGCGGTTCTGGTGGACATTGATGACCACACGGGGCGAGCCCGCTCCATCCAGCGGGTAGACAGGGAGACAACCTGATGGCCGGCCCTGTCCTAGCGGACCTGCACCTGCACACCACCGCCTCGGACGGGCGCCTCACCCCTACCCAACTAGTGCGCCTGTGCGTTCAGCGGGGCCTGCGTGTCATCGCCCTTACCGACCACGACACCACCGATGGCCTGGCCGAGGCCCGCGCCGAGGCCCTCCACCACCCCCAGTTGACCCTTATCCCCGGTGTGGAGTTCTCCACCGATGTGCCCGGGGACGAAATCCACCTTCTGTGCTACTTTTTAGACGAAAGCGATGCGGTTTTGCAGGATTTGCTGGAGCGCTTCCGACGGGGGCGCGTGGAGCGAGCGCGGAAGATGCTGGAGCGGTTGCGGGCCTTCGGAATGGAGATCTCCTGGGAACGGGTGCGGGCGATCGCCGGCGGGGC
>BEHZ01000135.1 GCA_002923335.1 bacterium HR23
GCCTCAGGACCCCTGGCTGATGAAGTTCGCCCAGGACGCACGGGACGCCCTGCAGGTAGAGCGGGCGTTGCACGAATCCTTCTTCGCCCATTGGGGGCTCACACCCCAGCAGGTCTACGCCACCCCTCTGGCTCCCACCAACCTGCTGTATACCTCCTACCTCCTGCGGGTAGCCTACGAGCGCCCCTTCCATGAGGGCGTTGGCGCTTTCTTGCCCTGCTACTGGATATACCTGGAGGTGGGGAAGGCCCTGGAGCGGAGAGGCTCCCCTAACCCCCTCTACCGGCGCTGGATAGACACCTACTCCAGCGCCGGGTATGAGAAGGTGGTGCGGGAGTCCATCGCCGTGGCGGACGCTCTGGCGGAAGCGCTGACCGACGCCCAACGGGAGGCGATGCGCCAGCACTTCATCACTACGAGCCGGTTGGAGTGGATGTTCTGGGATATGGGCTGGCGCAAGGAGGGGTGGCCAGTGTAAGGGGCACCGTCGTGGGGGCCGGGCGCCGTTCGCCTAGGGGATGAGGATGACGGTGCAGCCTATTGACACCCTTTGCTGGGCCGTGCTAAGATGCAGACGCCTTGTTCCCCTTCCATAAGAGCAGTATTCATCAAAGGAGGGGCTATGTCCCAGCGTTTGTGGTTGACTGTTGTGGTGTTGCTGGCTATGGCGGGTCTCCTGGCGTGTCGCCCCGCTGCAGCCCCTACCCCCACCCCCACGCCCACGGCGGTAACCCGGCCCGCTGCGCCAACCCCCACTCCCGTTCCTACCGCTCCCACCCCCACGCCGGGCGTGGTGGCACGGGCGACGCCTACACCCCCTTCCCTGGCCGTCCCCACGCCCACCCCTGCTGGCCCCCAGCCCAAATACGGGGGCACCCTGCGCATTACCCAGCGGGATGACCCCGTGGGCTTTGACATGCATGAGCCGAAGAAGGTCTCTACCTACACACAGCAGGCCCTCTCCTTCACCCACAGCCGTCTCTTGGAATGGGCGAAAGGCCCCGGCACCAGCAACGACATGAGCATCATCCCCGACCTGGCGGAGTCGTGGGAGATCAGCAAGGATGGGCTTACGATAACGGTGCGCCTGCAGAAGGGGGTGCGGTGGCATCCCCCCGTCAACCGTGAACTGACCTCTAAGGATGTGAAGTGGACCTTTGAGCGGATGAAGGCCCAGTCGCCGGAGGCCCGCCTCTTCCCCACCCTCTCGGCCGTTGAGACGCCCGACCCCTACACGGTAGTCTTCCGCCTGAGCAATGTGCACTCCCCCTTCTTCGCCAACCTGGCCAACCAGACCATGGTCATTTACGCCGAGGAGTCGGGCAAGCCCGAGCCGGGGGACGCCAAGGGGCGCAGTTTCGTCAGCCCCGAGACGGTGGTGGGCACCGGCCCCTTCATCCTGGAGTCCTACCAGGAGTCCGTCATCCTGACCTACAAGAGGAATTCCAACTACTTCAAGAAAGGGCTTCCCTACCTGGACCGGGTGGAGCGTCTGATAGTGAAGGACTACTCCACGGGCCTGGCGTCTTTCCGCACGGGGAAACTGGACATCCTGGGCACCACCGCCAATGTGCTCAACCACGAGGATGTGCCCTCGCTCCGGCGCATCAGTGGGGTGCAGATCCTGAAGTTTGCCCCCTTCACCAGTGGGGAGAACATCATCGGGCGGATGGACCAGCCCCCCTGGAACAACATCACCTTTCGCCGAGCGGTTGCCCTGGCCATTGACCGGGAGGCGTGGCTGAAGAGCATCTATCCCGAAGGCGGGGTAATCCTCTCCGGGCCCATCCCTTCCACCTCGCCCTTCTTCATCCCCCTGGAGCAGTTGGGGGAGGTGGGGAAATACTATCGCTACGACCCGGAGGAGGCCAAGCGCCTGCTGAAGGAATCAGGCTACGATGGCTCGGTGCTCACCCTCTTCACCACGACCGGCTACGGTCCCGCCTACCTGAGCCGAACGGAACTCATCAAGGATATCCTGGAGCGCATCGGCATCAAGACCAAGATAGAGGCGCAGGAGTATTCCAAGTGGATCCGGGACACCTACCGGGGCAACTACACCGGGGGCATCGTGCACATCCCCGGCTGGAGCCTGGGGGAGGAGGATGAGTGGCTGGGCGCCTACACCCCGGGGGACACTCGCAACCATATCCTCCTGAACGACCCACGGGTGAACGACATTGTGGCCAAGTCTCGCTCCGCCACCTCTCCCGAAGAGCGGGCCAAGTATGTAAAGGAGTTCGTGTTCCTCTTCCACCGGGAACTCTTCCGGGTCTTCCTGCCCTACGGCTTCACCGTGGAGGCAGCCTACGGCCATGTGAAGAACTACTACCCCAAGGCGGCCTACGACCACGGCAAACGGGTGGAGATCGTCTGGGTGGAGCGCTAGGGGAAGCGAGGGCAGGGGAGCGTGCGGGAGTATCTGCTCCAGCGCCTGGCTGTTGGGGCGATAACGCTCTGGGTGATTAGCGTTGTCGCCTTCCTGGTGGTGCGCCTCCTGCCGGGGGATGTGGTAAGCATGATGCTGGAGGACCTGGGCTACGCCCACAGTATGGAGGCCCTGCGCCAGAAGTTGGGGTTAGACAAGCCCATTCTGGTGCAATACGGGGTATGGGTGGGGAAGATGCTCCGGGGTGACTTTGGCCAGTCCCTCTGGACGCAGAAGCCCGTAGTTACCATGCTGAAGGAGCGCCTGCCCGTTACTCTGGAACTGGCGCTCCTCTCCATCCTCATTGCCATTGTATGGGGGGTGGGGCTAGGACTGCTCTCCGCCCTGCGCCAGGATTCCCTGCTGGACTATCTGGGGCGGAGCACTGCCATTCTTCTCCTCTCCCTGCCTGCCTTCTGGCTGGGGACGCTGGTGTGGGTGCTCCCCTCGGCCTACTTGGGATGGAGCCCCTCTCCCGAGTATCGCCCCTTTCTGCAGGACCCCCTGGGCAACTTGGTGCAGTTCATCATCCCTGCGGGTATCCTGGGCTCCCACCTGGGTGCCCCCGTGATGCGCATGTCCCGTGCCATGATGCTGGAGGTGCTGAGGCAGGACTACATCCGCACTGCCTGGGCCAAAGGGCTGTCGGAGCGCCTGGTGGTGATGCGCCACGCCCTCAAAAATGCCCTGATACCTGTTATCACCATCCTGGGGTTGCAGTTGGCCAACGCCATTGGGGGCTCGGTGCTCATGGAGACCATCTTTCAACTGCCGGGCATGGGGAGCCTGGTCGTAACGGCGGTGGGGAAGCGGGACTATGTGGTGGTGCAGGAGTTGGTGCTCTTTTTCGCCCTGGTGGTGCTGGCGGTGAACCTGGCGGTGGATATCGTCTACGGGTGGCTGGACCCCCGCATCCGTCTGAAGTGAAGGGGGAAGGGTGCTGACGCCGTCCGCCGAGCGCGCCCTGGCCCTGCAGGCGAAGAGGAAACGGCACCCCCTGGTGGACTTCCTGGTGCGCCTCTTCCGCACCAAGCCCCTGGGGGCCATCGGCCTGGTGCTGGTGGTGCTCCTCGTGCTGACCGCCCTCTTGGCGGACTTCATCGCCCCCTATGGGTATAACGAATCCTCCCTGGCCGACCGCTTTGCTCCCCCGAGCAGTCGCCACTGGTTGGGGGCGGATGAGAACGGACGGGATGTGTTCAGCCGGGTGGTGTTCGGGGCACGCATCTCTATGTATGTGGGGTTGGGGACGGTAGCCCTGGGCATGCTGGGGGCGGTGCTCATCGGGATGGTGAGCGCCTACTTCGGCGGTTGGGTGGATATGGGCCTCCAGCGGGTAGTGGACGCCTGGATGAGTTTCCCGGGGCTGGTGATAGCCATTGTGCTGATGAGCCTCCTGGGGCCGGGGCTGGTGAATGTGATCCTGACCCTGTCCCTGGCCCAGGCCTTCACCCAGAGTCGGGTGATACGGGGGTCGGCCCTGGCGGTGAAGGCAGAGCAGTATATTGAAGCGGCGCGTGCCCTGGGGGCGGGGCACGGGCGCATTCTCCTGTCCCACCTGCTCCCCAATATCCTGGCCCCTATCATCATCGTGGCTACCAACAGCCTCAGTTTCATCATCCTGGCCGAGGCGGCCATAAGTTTTCTGGGGTTTGGGGTGCCGCCGCCCCAGCCCTCGTGGGGGGGCATGCTCAGCGGAACCGCCCGCCAGCACATGTTGCGTGCCCCCTGGATGGCCATCTGGCCGGGTGTTGCCCTGAGC
>BEHZ01000136.1 GCA_002923335.1 bacterium HR23
CTGGCCCTCTCCCACGGGTCCTACCTGGGTTTACGCCCTGGAAGGGGATGGCCTTACCCTTATAGACGCGGGCGCACTCGGGAGCGCCGAGGCGGTTGACCGTGCCCTGCGGGACCTGGGGCTTTCTCCGAACGCCGTCCGCCGTATCGTGATAACGCACGGTCACCCCGACCACGATGGGGGGGCCGGCACCCTGGCCCGCCAGTGGGATGCAGAGGTATGGACGCATCCCCTCTATGCTCTCCTGCTCCAGCACGACGCCTGGGACTTCCAGTATCGGGGCAACCCCCTGGTGCGCCAGGGCATGCGGGCCTTCTTCCACCAGGCGGGCTCAGGGGGGCAGGAAGGCGTTCAGCGCCACTTCCTCCGCCATCAGCGCTACCGGGAGGCTCGCAGGACGACCGTGGTCTCCACCACCCTGGAGGACGGGCAACGCTTGGGCGGCATGACCTTCTACCATACTGCCGGCCACTCTCCGGACGAGGTCTCCGTTCTGGTGGAGGGCATCCTTTTCACCGGAGACCATGTGCTCCCCGAGATTACCCCACATCCGACCGTGTTGACCGCTTACCCGCCCGAGGTGCTGGCGCATCTTCCCCCGGCCTGGCAGAAGGCGGATGAGCACTATGGCCTCGCCACCTATCTGCGTTCGCTGTTTCGGGTGCTGGCCTTAGGCGAGGGGGTGGTGGTATTGCCGGCCCATCGCCTCTTGCGTCGGGGTCGGTTGAACCTGCTGACGGCCCAGCGAGCCAGGGAGATAGTAGAGCACCATATCCAGCGCCTGCGCCGTATCCTGGCGCTGGTGGCGGGAGGCAAGGGCACGGTGGAGGAAGTTACCCGTGCCCTTTTCACCCCCCGGCAGTTGGCCGATGGCAATGTGTGGCCGGCCGTTACCGAAGTGGTGGCCCATCTGGAGTTTTTGGTTCACGCCGGCGACCTTTACATAACGCCCGAGGGCCGTCTGCAGGCCACCGGGTCCGAGGGGTTTGTGCAGGCTGTGGAGCACCTGGCCACCTCTGGTCCTTGACCTGGCCCCCCTCGGCAAGGGATACTGAGAGTGCACCCGCCCGTAGCTCAGCGGAGAGAGCATCGGGCTTCGGACCCGAGGGTCGGGGGTTCAAATCCCTCCGGGCGGGCTAGTCGTGGGGAGGGGGTGCTGTGGGCTGGTTCCGCCGGCTGGGCCTGCAACGGCGCATTATGCTCTATGTCGCCCTGGGGTTGGCCCTCATGTTTGGGGCCATCGCCTACGGAGGCTTACAGGCCATACGACAGGCCACCGACCAGGTCTACCGGGAGCGCTTGGCTACAGCGCTGGCTACCGCCGGCATGGTTGAGCAAGACCTGCGCCACCTGGCCCATCTCGCCCAGACCCAGGGGAGACGCCTCGTCCAGGCCACCACAGGGCAGGAGCGGGAAGCAGTGGGCCGAGAGTTGGTAGCGCAGATAGCCCTCCCCTCCCACTCCCGCTTCATCGTAGGAAACGGCCTGTGGCTGGTTGGTCCTGGCGGAGAGGTGGTCTTCGCCTCTCCCCCCTCCCTCGCTTCTGAAGGGCGTGCCCTGCCGCTCCAGGCCCCGCCCCCTTCGGGGGAACTGTGGTTGCTCCCTCCTGCAAAGGCCTCTCCAGGCTCCTCCTTCGGGATGCTCCTCGTGCCTGCTGAGGAGGCTTCTGCGGGGAAGGCCTGGGTAGTCGTCCTCCATTTGTTATCCGTGAATAGCCAGGCTCCTTTTGCCCCTTCCGCCGTGCACGGCCTTGAGGGACACCAGGAGGTCTCCACCTATCACTTGGAGGTGGTAGGGCCTGATGGGCAGGCTCTGCTGGCGCAAGGGGAGGAGGTGCAGCCGGGGCGGCCTAGCCGGCACTGGGAGATTGTGCGCCAGCGTGCACCCCAGAACCGAGGAGCGTTCGTTCTCCTGCATCGGCCAAACCGTGGCGAAGAGTTCCCTCCCCACGTGCTGGCGGTGGTATCCCTCACCGTTCGCCCCCAGCCCTACTGGCTCATCCTGGAACAGCCGGAAGATGTAGCCCTGGCCCTGCCTTTGCACCTCCGCAAGCGTTTGGCCCTGTTCATCGGCATCGCCTTTAGCGCCACCCTTTTGGTAGCGTGGGTTACCACCCGCCATGTGGTAAGGCCCACCGAACTCCTCACCCAGGCCGCCCAGCGCATGGCCGGAGGCCACCTGGGAGACCCTATCCGGGTGGTGGCACAGGATGAGGTGGGAACCTTGGCCGAAAGCCTGGAGGCGATGCGCCAGCAACTCCAGTCCGCCCTGGCTAAAGTGGCCCAGGCCAATCAGGAACTGGAGGCCCGTGTGAAAGAGCGCACTGCCCGCCTGCAAGAGGTGCTGGGGAAGGTTATCTCGGCGCAGGAGGAGGAGCGCCGCCGTCTGGCCCGGGAGTTGCACGATGAAACCGCCCAAACCCTCTCCGCCCTCTGTATTATGCTGGACCAGGCACGGGATGCCCTTCCCCCCGAGGCCACCGACGCCCTTGAGGCGGTGCAGGAGGCCAAACGGGTGGCCGAGGGTCTGCTCAACGAGACCCGCCGTCTGATCCTGGACCTCCGCCCCACCGCCCTGGACGACTTCGGCCTTCTCCCTGCCATCCGCTGGTATGCCGAGAGCCACCTAGAGGAGCGGGGTATTCAGGTCAGTCTGCAGGCCCGTGGGCTTCCGTCTCGCCTCCCCAGGCACCTGGAGGTGGCCTTGTTCCGCATCGTTCAGGAGGCCATTAACAACATCGCTAAACACGCCCAGGCCAGGCACGCCCATATCGCCTTGCAGGTGGCCAACGGCACGGTGCAGGTTACCGTCGCCGACGACGGCAAGGGGTTTGAGGTGGCGCGGGTGCTCAGCCCGGCTTCCCGCTCCACCAGTGTGGGACTCCTGGGCATGCAAGAGCGTGTTACCCTGCTGGGGGGGCGCCTGGAGGTGGATTCGGCCCCAGGCCAAGGCACCAGGTTGCGGGCCACCATCCCGTTAGAGGAGGGGTAGCACAGTGGCTATCCGCATCGTGGTGGTAGACGACCACACCCTAGTGCGCCGAGGAATTGTAAGCCTTCTGCAGGCTCAGCCCGATATGGAAGTGGCAGGCGAGGCGGCCAATGGGGAGGAAGCCCTGCGCCTTATCCCCTCCCTCCGTCCCGATGTGGTGCTTATGGACATCGGCATGCCCGGGGTGGATGGCCTGGAGGCCACCCGCCGTCTCCGCCAGCTGCTTCCCGAGGTCAAAGTCCTTATCCTTACCGTGCACGACCGGGAGGATTACCTCTTCCAGGCCCTGCGGGCCGGCGCCGCCGGCTATATCCTGAAAGGTGCGGATGTGGCCGACCTCCTTTCCGCCATTCGTAGTGTCCATCAGGGGGGCGTCTACCTTTACCCTACCGTAACCCGCCGCCTCCTGGCCGATTACCTTCAAAGGGTGGAGAGAGGCGAGGGGAAAGACCAGTATGACGGTCTTACCGAGCGGGAACGCCAGGTGTTGCGCCTCCTGGCGGAAGGCAAGACCGTTCCGGAGATCGCCCGCCTCCTGACCATTAGCCCTCACACGGTGCAGACCCACCGGGACCGGATTATGGAGAAACTGGGCCTCCACAACCGTGCGGAACTGATTCGCTACGCCATCCGCAAGGGCCTGGTGGAGTAGCCCCCCGCCTGTCCCCCATTTTGGGGACGCTGTCCCCCCTTCGCCCCATACACCTATCGGGCGAAACAGGACGCCAAATCCCCCTTGCAGTTCAGCCCCATCCCGCAAAGGGCCGATACCCTCGCCGCTGCGCGCTGCCTATGCTAGAGGTGGGAAAAGGAGGTAGCCATGTCGAAACTACTGGTGCTCCCACTCCTGGTGGTGGGCAGTCTGCTTCTGGTAGCGTGCCGTGCCACGGCCGCCCCCAAGCCGGCCCCGCCGGCTCAGGTGCCCGCCTCGGCTCCCGCTGCCGCTCCAGCGCTGGCGGTGCACACGGTTGGGGCACCCCATCCCCTCCAGCCCAAGCGGCTACAGGCGGTGGTGGAGATAGATATGTATGAGTTCTACTTCTCTACGCCCCAGGGCGTGAAAAACCCTACTCTGCGTGTTCCGGCAGGGAAAACCGTCGGCCTGCACATCCATAACGAGGGTGGAACGGTGCACGAACTGATGATC
>BEHZ01000137.1 GCA_002923335.1 bacterium HR23
GTAGATACTTATCGCCCATGCTCCCCCTCACCGGCGTCGGGGCAGGTGGGGAGAAGGGTGAGGTGCACGGGCTAATCGCATCGGGGGTCCGTCCCCGAAAAGAAGGTGGCAACCGACACCCCATTGGCGGCGGCCACAACAACACGGTTGTTGCTGGTGGTCCGGGCGCTGGGGGAGAGGCGCAAATCCAGTTTCACCTCCTCCTGGGGGTCCAGGATGTTGGGTTGGAAACGCTCCCGAATGGTGTTCTCCTGATCGATGTAGATACCCTGCACCGTCCACTGGTTGTTCCCGGGGTTGGGGGCGCTGGTGTAGGCCAAGCGCTTCTGGTAGTAGGTTCCGCTGTTGTCGTAATACTCCACAAACACATCCCACCCACGAAAGTGGAGAAGGGGCACCTCCCCGGTGTTTTTCAGCACCACAAACACACGCGGCCCGGTGCTGGAGGTGCACACCGCCCCCAGGCGACTGCGGAGCGCCTGGAAGGCGTTCCCCTCCCTCTGCGTCCAGCCCTCGGAGAGTTGGCGCAGGGAGGTGAAGGTGCTGCTGCCCACAAAGACTACGCTGGCCAGGAGCAGGGCGATGCTCACCAGTGTGGTGATGGCGCTGACCATGGCGCAACCCTAGTAACTGAACCATTGCTCTGCATAGGCCCCGGACGGCGTAATGACTTTCACCAGGTAGGTGCCCGAGGGCTGGGCCGAGGTGAAGTGGATGGAGACCTTTAGGGTCGCCATGCTTTTCCATTCGGTGTCGTTCTCCAAGGTATAGGACCAGTTGGGGAAACTGCCGCCAGCATCCCCCACATAGGGGATGCGCTGGAAGGACCCCGCGTTGCCATAGAACACATCTATATCGGTAATGCCCAGGATTCGGCTACTGCCCACATTTTTCACCCACACCGTTACATCGAAGTAGCCGTCGTTATCGGTGTCCTGCCAGGTGCCGTTGGCGTCCAGTTCACCGGTAGCGAAGACGATACTGATCTGCGTCTCAATGCGCTCGCTCATCCGCTGGGTGATGTTGACGATGGAGTTGCCCCCTCGCACCACAGCGGGATAAGCGCTTCGGACCACCACCAGAGTGGCGATCATCCCGGCGATGATGAGCAGGACGGTGCTGATGGCCTTGTCCATTCCCGCCTTCTCTGGGATTGGCTAACAGAGGATCTGCCGGCTCTCCAAGCGCTCCCATCCGTGGCGGAAGGCCCGTTGATAGGTGCGCAGGTTCTCCACAGCCACCTGGGCCAGGATACGGTAACGGGAGGGGTGGGCTTTCAGGCTCTGCTGGAGCGCTTGCACGGGGATGGCCACCATCTCCAGGTCCGTGAGGGCGGTTACCGTGGCCGAGTGGGGAGCGCCGTCCACCAAGGAGAGGAGGCCGATATCGGCCCCTGCTCCCAGGAAATGCACCAGCGCCCCAAAGTCCGAGGAGCCGGATACGGGCACCTCTATTACGGCGGCTGCCTTGCCCTGGGTGATGAAGAGCACCGCTTCCACGGGCCTGCCTTGATGCACCACTATCGTCTCGGGGGAGAAGCGGAGCCGTTGACCCTTGTCCAGCAGGGTTTCCAACTCCTTCCGGGAGAAGGTCTGCAGGAGGCGGTTCAAGCGCAGGGCATTCCAGGTCTTGGGGGCGTCATCCCTCTGTGCGGTGGGCCTTTGCGTCTTGTCCGTTGCCAAGGGTGCGGAACGGGCAAACTGCATCGCTCGGCTCCTGTGGCTGTGGTAGTTTCAACATGCCAGAGATGCAGTTGACAGAAGAGAGGGTGCGCCCCTACCTGGCCTCTGCTTTTCCTGTAAAGACGGAGAGGGACGCTCTGGGTGCAGGAACTGGGATGGCCCGTAGAGGGATATGGGGCGAGGCCTGTGGGGAGGGGATACAGGAGACCCCCTAAGGGGCTGTAGGGAGCGCTCTTGCCCGGTTGTGGCGCATCTGCTAGAGTAGCGGTGATGGCGTCTTCCTTGCTGCCCTTCTTCGCCCGCCTGGACGCCTGTGCCCAGGCCCATCAGAGCATCCTGTGCATCGGCCTTGACCCCGACCCCGCTTTGCTCCCCATTCCCGACCTCACCGCCTTTTTGCTAGGGGTTGTGGACGCCACCAGCGACCTGGTCTGTGCCTATAAGCCCAACCTGGCCTTCTTTGAGGGGCAGGGATGGGAGGGGCTCAAGGCCCTGGAGGCGGTGCGGAAGGCTATACCCTCGTCTATTCCCGTTATCGCCGACGCCAAACGGGGCGACATCGGCTCCACCGCCCGCTGGTATGCTCGTTCCCTCTTTGAGGTGTGGGGGTTTGATGCTGTAACCGTCAATCCCTACCTGGGCCGGGATGGGGTGGAGCCTTTCCTGGACTACGCCGACCGGGGCGTGTATGTGTTGTGCCGCACTTCTAACCCCGGGGCGAGGGATTTCCAGGACTTGCAGGCCCTCTCCCCCTACGGAGGGGAGCGCCTGCCCCTTTACCAATGGGTGGCGGTGCAGGCCAGTGCCTGGAACGCCCAAGGCAACCTGGGCCTGGTAGTAGGCGCTACCTACCCCGAGGAGATGGCCCAGGTGCGGGCCTTATGCCCCTCTATCCCCTTCCTCGTGCCGGGCGTGGGGGCGCAGGGGGGGCAGGTGGAGAAGGCGGTAGAGAAGGGGCTGGCTTCCCAGAGGCTGGGCCTGGTCATTAGTGTATCCCGGGGGGTTTTGTATCCCCCAGAGGCGGAAGGTCCCTGGCAGGAGAGGGTGCGCCGTTCGGCCCAGGCGTGGCGGGAGCGTATCAATCGGGCACTGGAGGCTCAGGGGAGAGGGTGGAGGGATGCGCCCACCCCTTGACATAAAAATCGGCGATATCCTGCTGTTGCGCAAACCCCACCCTTGCGGAGGGAGCGAGTGGGAGGTCTACCGTATTGGGGCGGACATCGGCCTGCGGTGTCGAACCTGTGGGCGGTGTGTTCTCCTGCCGCGCTTTCGAGTGGAGAGCAGAGTGAAACGCATTACACGCCCTCCTGGGTAGGTTGACACTTTCCGATGCCTCCTGCTACACTGGGGACGCTCTCCACGCACAGGAGGCGGTATGCCCGAAGGGGATGCCCTGGAGCGTTTCCGAGAGGCCGAAGAGAAGTGGCGCCAGGAGACCGCTTCCGCCCCGGAAGAGCCTCGCCACTACTTCACCCTTTCTCATTTGCCGGTGGAGCGGGTCTATACCCCCCTGCATCTGCGGGACACCGACCCCTTGAGCGACATCGGCTTGCCCGGCCAGTATCCCTTCACCCGTGGCATCCACCCTACCGGTTACCGGGCCAAACTGTGGACCATGCGCATGTTCGCCGGCTACGGCACCGCCGAGGAGACCAACGCCCGCTTCAAGTTCCTCCTTCAGCATGGGGAGACGGGCCTCTCCACCGCCTTTGACATGCCCACCCTCTACGGCTACGATACCGATGACCCCCGGGCGTGTGGCGAGTTCGGCAAGTGTGGGGTCGCGGTCTCTTCCCTGGCGGATATGGAGGTTCTCTTTGACGGCATCCCCATAGACCAGGTGACTACTTCCATGACCATCACTGCCCCGGCAGCGGTCATCTGGGCCATGTATCTGGTCATGGCCGAGAAGCGGGGTATCCCCTGGGACCGGTTGGGGGGCACCATTCAAAACGATATCCTGAAAGAATACATTGCCCAGAACGAGTATATCTTTCCCCCCAAGCCCTCTCTGCGTTTGGTGGTGGACACCATTGAGTTCGCCTCTCAATATGTGCCTCGCTGGAACCCCATTAGCATCAGCGGTTATCACATTCGGGAGGCTGGCTCCACCGCCGTGCAGGAACTGGCCTTCACCCTGGCCGACGGTTTCACCTATGTGGAGCAGTGCCTGGAGCGGGGCCTCAAGATAGACGACTTCGCTCCTCGTTTGAGTTTCTTCTTCAATGTGCACAACGATTTTTTTGAGGAGATCGCCAAGTTCCGTGCGGCACGGCGTATCTGGGCACGGGCGATGCGGGAGCGCTACGGTGCCCAGAACCCCCGCTCCTGGTGGATGCGCACCCACGCCCAAACCGCCGGGTGCGCCCTGACT
>BEHZ01000138.1 GCA_002923335.1 bacterium HR23
CGTTGGGCTGGGGGAAGTCGCTTCGGTAGTGGCTCCCCCGGGACTCGGTGCGCATAAGGGCGCTCTGGACCAGCAGGCGGGCGACGGTCAACATATTGCGCAGGTCCAGCCACACTTGCCAGGCCATGTTGAACTCCCGTATCTGGGGCACTGGAGCGCGGAGCAGGCGCTCTTCCAGAGCGTCCAGCCCCTCCAGGGCCTGCTGGAGACCCTGTCCGTTGCGCACCACTCCCGCTTTCTCCCACATCAGGTCCTGGAGGGCTTTGCGCAGGGCGAAGACCGACTCCTCTCCGCCACATCGGAAAGGGGTAAGGGCGTGGGCAAGGGCGTCTTCAACGGCGGAGGGCGGGACGGAGGGCATGGGGCGGGAACCGGCCTCCTGGGCGGCGCAGTCCCCGGCTCGGCCCCCGAAGACGGTGGATTCGGCAATGCCATTGCCCCCCAGGCGGTTGGCGCCGTGCACCCCACCCGCATCTTCCCCTGCCACCAGGAGGCCGGGGATGTTGGTGTGGCACCAGGGGTCAATGCGCACCCCGCCCATGTGGAAGTGGGCAGTAGGGGAAACGGGCACCGGCCCACGGGCCAGGTCGTAGCCCGCCTCCTTACACCGCTGGGCCATGCCCGGGAAGGCGCGCTCCACGAACTCCGCTCCCAGGTGGGACACGTCCAGGAGCACAGCCCCCTGGGGAGTGCCACGCCCCTCCTGGATTTCCAGGTAACAGGCACGGGCGACAATGTCCCGGGTGGAGCGCTCCAGGCGGTGGGGGTCGTAGCGTGCCATAAAGCGTTCCCCCAGGGCGTTGTAGAGGCGTCCCCCGGCACCCCGTAGCCCTTCCTCCAGCACCGCCCCGGTGAGCACCGAGGAGCCGGCAAGAAGGCCCGTGGGGTGAAACTGGAACATCTCCATGTCCTGGAGGACTGCGCCCGCCCGCCAGCACATGGCCATGCCATCGCCCGCTTTCTCCAGGGAGGGGGCGGAGATGCGATACATGCGTGCCCCTCCTCCTGTGGCCACAACGGTGATACGGGCCGTGGCGACGATGGGTTGGCCGGTGCGGATGTTGAGCAGGAGGGCTCCACCACACCCTCCGTCCCTGGCGGGGAGGAGGTCCAGGGCACGGTGCTCGTCCAGGAAAGCAACGGAGGTGCCCAGGAGACGCTCCTTGAGGCGGGCCATCACCTCAATGCCCGTGAGGTCGCCCTTGTGGACGGTGCGGTCGAAACTCTGGCCGGCGAAGGGTTTCTGGGCGATGCGCCCATCGGGACGGCGGTCAAAGAAGCACCCGATGCGCTCCAGTTCGTAGATGCGTTTGGGGGCCTCCTGGACCAGTATCCAGGCCAGTTCCTGGTCATTGAGCCAGGCCCCCCCTTTGAGGGTGTCCAGGAAGTGGGCCTCTAGGGAGTCGGCGGGGTCTAGGACGGCGTTGAACCCCCCCTGCACCATGCGGGTGCACCCGCTCTGCCCCACCAACCCCTTGGCCACCACGGTGATGGAGAGGCGCGGGTCTTTCTCCCAGGCGTGGAGGGCGCAGAAGAGGCCCGCCCCACCCCCGCCGATGATAAGGATGTCGCTCTGCAGGGTCTCCATTTAGCCCCTCCCTAGGGTCAAGAGGGCCTTCAGGCGATAGGCTACCACTTTGCGGCGCAGGCGTTGGATGGCATCGGTTGGGGCCAGCCCCTTGGGGCACACGGCGGTGCAGTCCAGCATCGTGTGGCACCGCCACAGCCCCC
Source organism: bacterium HR23 (assembly GCA_002923335.1). GTDB lineage: Bacteria > Chloroflexota > Dehalococcoidia > Lucifugimonadales > HRBIN23 > HRBIN23. Next base: position 1,732 of record BEHZ01000138.1, read on the forward strand.
CCTCGTGGGCGATGCGGGCCAGGCGCTGGTGGCGCCGGGTGTCCCGGGGGTCGGCCACCAGCACATAGGCACGGTTGAGGGCTGCAGGGCCTAAGAAGTCGGGGAACATCCCTACCGCACGGCAGGCGGAGAGGCACAGCCCGCAGGAGATGCATTCCCGATGGGCGTCTATGGCCTCTCGGCGGGGGTCGTCCTGGCGCAGGAGGGCAGGGGTCTCCTGGCCCGGGTCGGGCATCAGATAGGGGAGGATGCGCCGATACCGCTCAAAGAAGGGGGTCATGTCCACTACCAGGTCCCGCAGGACCGGCAGGTGGGCCATCGGCTCCAAAACAATGGTGTTGCCCAGGGTGTGGATATAGGTTCGGCAGGCCAGGCCCTCCCGTCCGTTGATGCGCATCCCGCAGGTTCCGCACATCCCCACCCGACAGGCGCACCGGAAAGCGATGGTGGGGTCGTGTTCTGCCTGGATGGTGAAGAGGAGGTCCAGGACGGTGGTGCGCTCCTGGCGGACAGGGACAAGATAGGACTGCCAACGCCCGTTATGCTCCAGGGAGCCGGAGCGCCAGATGCGAACCGTTACTCGGGTTGTGTCATCGGTCATAGGCGCTATCGCACAAAGGCCCAGAGGGCCATCAGGCCGTAGCCGAAGGCGGATAACCCCACGCCCCACAGCCCAAGGGTAACCCATCCGGCCCAACGGCTAAGGAGTCTCCACTCCAGAAAGACGCCCCGCAGGCCGTTGAGGCCGTGGAAGAGGGCCAGCCCCAGGAGCGCGCCGTCCACCAGCAGAAACACCAGCGTCCGCAGGCGCAGACCCACCAGATGAAAGAGCACCAACTCCTCCTGCTGGCCGGCCGTTACCTTGCCGATGTCCGCAAAGTGGGTAACCCAGATGTGAACGCCCAGCAGGAGGATAAGGGCAAGGGCCGAAAGGCGCTGAAGGAGCCAGGGCCAGACGCCCAGGGCCTTTGGGGTGGGCTGTTCGGCGCCGTGCATTATACCCCCTTCCGGAAGATAAGGGGCCACACCGCCCAGGTCGCCCCGGCCATGGCCAGGGCAGTGATGCCCAGCCCTGCCCAGAAGAGGCGCTCCTGGTGGCGCAGTGAAACCCCCGCCTCCAAGAGCATAACCCGTAGTCCCATCACCCCATGGTAGAGAACCGCCAGAAGGAGAAACAGGTCGGCCACCACGAAGGGGGGGCTCTGGAGGAGTTTCAGCAGGCGGTCAAAAGCGTCGGGTCCCCGTAGGGAGGTGGAAATGACGGCAATGTGGGCCAGCAGGTAGAGCACCAGGGCCACCCCGCTGATGCGTAGGCCCAGCCACGCCCACCACCCGATGCGCCCCTGTATCCAGCGCCGGCGCACGGGGGAGGGAGAGTGAAACATCAGGAACCTCCCGGCCGGCGCCCCCTTTCCAGGAGGCGCTGAAGTTTGGCCTGGATGCGCTGACGGCGGGCCTGGGTCTCCTGGGGGTCCAGGGTGGCCCCCACCAGACGGCCCTCCTCCATCTCCACTCTCAGCCAATCGCCCGCCTCTACGCCTTGGGGGAGGTGGGCCAGGGGCACCACCATCTCCCGCTCCTCCTCGCCCACCAGGAGCACCGCCAGGGAACCTTCTATACGGTCTATAACCGCCTTCTCCTTCACGACGGACGCTCCGGGAGCACCTCTAAGTCTCTACCATCGGTGCGGACGATGATCGTGCCATAGCGGTCGGTGCCGTAGACAGCCACCCCTCGGGTGGTAAGGTTCTGGAGGGGTTCTTTGTGGGGATGGCCATAGGGGTTATCCTTCCCGGCGGAGTAGACGGCGACACGGGGACGCACCCGTTCCACGAAGAACGGCCAGGTAGAGGTCCGGGAGCCGTGGTGCCCCATTTTCAGCACATCCGCCCGCAGGTCAACCCCTGATGCAACCAGTCGCTCCTCCGCCAGGCGTTCCGCGTCTCCCATCAGGAGGAAGGATACAGCCCCCAAGGTAACCTTGACTACCACCGAGTTGTTGTTGCGGTCGGGGAAGCGTGGCTCCGAGGGGTTGAGGACCTCTACCATTACCCCTTCGCCCAAGGGGAAACGCTCCCCCATACGGGGCACCCGCACCGGAGCGCCGGAGGCGTCCAGGGCGTCCAGGAAGTCCTCGTAGGTGCGGGTGGTGTTGATGTCCCCACTGACCAGCACCTCTCCCACGGGGAAGCGTCGGAGCACCTCTATCAGCCCGCCGATGTGGTCGGCGTCGGGGTTGGTGGCGATGAGCACGTCTATTCGCTGGACGCCCGCCTTCTGCAGGTAGTCGGCGAAGCCCCCTCGGCGGGGGCCGCCATCC
>BEHZ01000139.1 GCA_002923335.1 bacterium HR23
GGGGCGTCGCCTGGGGGGAACGGGGATACGCTTGCGCCCCGACAGGTATGCCCCCGTGATGGAATGGGGGCAGGCCATGATGTCCTCCACGGTGCCCTGGGCGACGATACGCCCCCCGTGCTCCCCTGCCCCCGGCCCCAGGTCCACGATCCAGTCGGCGGCGCGGATGATGGCCTCGTCGTGCTCCACCACGATAATGGTGTTGCCCAGGTCCCGCAGGCGTTTCAGGGTGGCGATGAGGCGGTGGTCGTCCACGGGGTGGAGGCCCACCGACGGCTCGTCGCACACATACAGCACCCCGGTGAGGCCGGAGCCGATTTGGGTGGCCAGGCGAATGCGCTGGGCCTCGCCCCCGGAGAGGGTGCCCGCCATACGGTCCAGGGTCAGGTAGTCTAGGCCGATGTCCAGGAGGAACTGGAGGCGGGTGGCGATCTCCTTGAGCACCTGGCGGGCGATGAGGCGCTGGCGGGGGGTGAGCACCTCCCCCCTTGCCTCCCGCTGGGGGTCCTCCTGCTGGATGTCCTGCACCCAGCGCGACGCCTCCTCAATGGTCATGGCACACACATCCATAATGTTCTTCCCGCAGACGGTAACCGCCAGGGCCTCCGGCTTCAGGCGCTTCCCCTGGCACTTGGGGCAGGGGCGCTGGGTCATATAGCGCTCAATCTCCCCACGGATGTAGTCGGACTCCGTCTCCTTGTAACGGCGCATAAGGTTGGGGATGACACCTTCAAAGGTGGTCTCCCAGGAGTAAACCCGCCCCTCCTGGGTGCGGTGGCGCATGGTAAAGGAGCGTTGGGTGTTGCCGTAGAGGATGAGGTCCTGCACCCAGCGAGGCAACTGCCTCCAGGGCACATGGAGGGAGAAGCCGTAGGCCCGTGCCAGGGATTCCAGCAGGCTCCGATACCAGGGGCTGGAGGCCCCCATGCGGGTCCAGGGGATAATGGCCCCTTCCGCCAGGGTGAGGTCGGGGTTGGGGACGATATACTCGGGGTCCAGTTCCAGTTTGAAGCCCAGGCCGGTGCATTCCGGGCAAGCGCCGTGGGGGTTGTTGAAGGAGAAAGTGCGCGGCTCCGGCTCGGGCATGCTGATTCCACAGTAGGGGCAGGCCAACTGCTCGGCGAAGACGAGTTCCTCTTTGCGGTCCACCAAGGAGATGCCCACCACCCCTTCGGCCAGGCGCAAGGCGGTCTCCACCGAGTTGTGCACCCGCCCCCGCTCCAGCCCCTCCTCCACCACCAGGCGGTCTACCACCACCTCTACCGTGTGGCGCTTGTCCTTGTCCAGTTCAATGCGCTCCGACAGGTCGTAGAGGAGGCCGTCCACCCGCACCCGCTGGAAGCCCTTCTTGCGAGCGGATTCCAGCATATCCTTGTGCTCCCCTTTGCGGTCTCGCACCACGGGGGCCAGCACCAGCAGGCGTGTGCGCGGGGGGAGTGCGAAGACGGCGTCCACGATCTGCTCTACCGTCTGCTTCTGGACGGGGCGTCCACACTGGGGGCAGTGGGGCTTGCCGGCACGGGCGAAGAGGAGGCGCAGGTAGTCGTAGATTTCGGTGATGGTGCCCACCGTGGAGCGGGGGTTGTGGGAAACCCCCTTCTGGTCTATGGAGATGGCGGGGGAGAGGCCCTGGATATCCTCCACATCGGGCTTCTCTAAACGCCCCAGGAACTGGCGGGCGTAGGCAGAAAGGGATTCCACATACCGCCGTTGGCCCTCGGCGTAGATGGTGTCAAAGGCGAGAGAACTTTTTCCCGACCCTGAGACCCCGGTGATGACCACGAACTTGTTGCGGGGGATGACGACATCTATGCCCTTCAGGTTGTGCTCCCGGGCACCCCGCACCACAATGGCGTCAACACTCATGGCCCTGCCCGCTCTGCAAATATACCATTGTAGCCCAATTCGGCCCGCCTGCCCAGGGTCGTGGGGTGCCGGAAGTCCCGATTTGGGCGCTACAATGGAAGCGCTATGCGTCTGGTCTTTATGGGCACCCCCGCCTTTGCCCTCCCGGTGCTGGAGGCGCTGGCAGAGGCAGGGCACCATATCTCGGGCGTCTTCACCCAGCCGGATAAGCCCGCTGGCCGTGGGCGGGTGCTGGAGCCCCCGCCTGTGAAAGTGTGGGCGGAAGGGAAGGGCATCCCCGTCTTCCAGCCCCCCAGCCTGCGCCGACCGGAGGCCCAGGAGACCCTGCGTCGTCTGGCGCCCGAGGTTATCGTGGTCTCCGCCTACGGCAAGATTCTGCCCCCCGAGGTGCTGGCCATCCCCCCTTTGGGTTGCCTGAACCTTCACCCCTCCCTGCTCCCCCGCTACCGTGGCCCCTCCCCGGTCCAGAGCGCTATCCTCAACGGCGACCCGGTAACGGGCGTAACGGTGATGCTCATGGACGCTGGCCTGGATACCGGCCCCATTCTTTCCCAGCAGGAGGAACCTATTCGGGACGAGGACACCGCGGGCACCCTTACGGAGCGCCTCTTCCGCCTGGGGGCGACCTTGCTGGTGCACACCCTGGAGCGGTGGGCACGGGGGAAGATTTCCCCCATCCCCCAGGACCCTTCCCAAGCCACCACTACCCGCCTTTTGAAGAAAGAGGACGGTCTTCTGGACTTCACCCAGCCGGCGGTGCGTTTGTGGCGGATGGTGCGGGCCTACGACCCCTGGCCGGGCACCTTTACCCGCTGGAAGGGGAAGGTGCTGAAGGTGCTGGAGGCCCGCCCCTGGGCCGAGGATACCCCCCATCGCCCAGGCACGGTAGTGCCCTTGCCCCCTCACGCCCCCGCCCCGGCGGGGGTGCAGACGGGCGAGGGGGTGCTGGCCCTCCTGCGCCTGCACCTGGAGGGGAAGCGCCCCCTGGGGTGCCGAGAGTTCCTGCTGGGGTATGGGGATTTCCTGGGCGCCCGCCTGCCCTCCTGAGGGGCCTCGCCCCTGTGCTAGGATAGTAGGGCATACCGCCAGACCCCCGCAAAGGAGGCATCTATGGCAGAGACTTCAGCCCCCGGGGTGGCCCCCCTGCAGGTGCCGACCCGTCTCCTGTTGGGGCCAGGCCCCAGCAATGTGAACCCCCGTGTCCTTCGGGCCATGAGTGCCCCCGCCCTGGGCTACCTGGATCCCAAGTGGATGCAGACCATGGACGAACTGGCCCACATGCTCCGTGCCCTCTTCCGCACCCGAAACGACCTGACCATCGCCATGCCCGGCACGGGCACCGCCGGCATGGAGACCGCCATCGCCAACCTGGTGGAGCCGGGGGATGTGGTGGTGGTGGGCACCCACGGCTTCTTCGGGGAGCGCCTGGCGGAGATCGCCCGTCGGTATGGGGCCACTGTGGCCACCGTCCCCGGCGAGTGGGGTCGCCCCCTAGACCCCGACGCCGTGGAGAGAGAACTGCGCAAGCACCCGAAGGTCAAAGCCCTGGCGGTTGTCCACGCCGAGACCTCCACCGGCGTCCTCCAGCCCATAGAGCCTCTGGCCCGACTCGCCCGGGGATACGACTGCCTGCTCATCGTGGACGCGGTTACCTCCCTGGGGGGGTCCCCCGTGGAGGTGGACGCCTGGGGGATAGATTTCTGCTACAGCGCTTCCCAGAAGTGCCTAGGGTGTCCGCCCGGCCTGGCTCCCATTACCGTTAGCCCCCGTGCCGAGCAGGTCATCCTGAAGCGCTCCCAAAAGGTGCGTTCCTTCTACCTGGACCTGACCCTCCACCGCTCCTATTGGGGCGGGCCGAGGATGTATCATCACACCGCTCCCGTGAACCTGCTCTACGGTTTGCACGAGGGTCTGCGCATCATCCTGGAGGAGGGGCTGGAGGCCCGTTGGGAGCGCCATCGGCGAGTAGCCCGGGCCTTGTGGGCTGGCCTGCAGGCCCTGGGCCTGCGTCTGCTGGTGGAGGAACCTTACCGCCTCCCCCAACTCACCACGGTGGTGGTGCCCGAAGGGGTTGATGAGGGGAAACTGCGCCGTGCCTTGCTGGAGGAGTGGGGCATTGAGGTGGGTGGGGGGCTAGGGAGCCTGCGGGGGAAGGTTCTGCGCATCGGCCTCATG
>BEHZ01000140.1 GCA_002923335.1 bacterium HR23
CGGTGCGCAGGGCCTGGGCCAAGCCCTGGGCGAGAACCGGGTCGGGAATGGCCGAGAAAAGCCCTCCACCGGAGAGGTCGCCCTGGCCCATGAGGGACTGGGGGCTCCGGGTGAGGGCGGCCAGCAAAGCGGGGGGCAAGCGGGACGCCACCTGTGGCGGAAGGGCGTCGGCAAAGGCGTGGGTGAAGCGCTGGGTGACCAGCGCCCCCAGCAAGGCCAGCCCCACCGTCCCCCCAACGGACCGGAAGAGTTGGGTAGCCGAGGTGGCGATGCCCAGCACCTCGTGGGGAACGGCGTTCTGCACTGCTATGGTAAAGGCGGGGAAGGTGATGCCCAACCCTACCCCCACCACCACAATGGTCGCCACCGCCCAGGCATAGGGCGTCTCCGGGGACAGGCGGGAGAGGAGGAATGTCCCCACTCCCATAATGGCTATGCCCACCAACCCCTGGATGCGGTAGTGCCCTCCCAGACGGGAAAGGGCCTGGCCCGAGAGGGTTGCCCCTGTAATGACCCCCAGCATCATAGGCGTGAGGAAACTCCCGCTACTGGTGGCCGACGCCCCCAACACCCCCTGGAAGAACAGGGGCACAAAGATAATTGCCCCAAACATCCCCAGCCCCGTCAGGAAGATGGCCCCCAGGGCAATGCTCACAATGGGGTTGCGGAAGAGCGCGGGCGGTATCAGGGGGTCCGTCGCCCGCAGTTCCACCACCACCAACAGCGCACCCATCACCCCGGCGAAAGCCAGCGCCCCCACCACCTGGGGCGACGCCCACGGATAGTCCACCCCTCCCCAGGAGAGGCCCAGCAGAAGGGGTATCATCGTGAGCACCAGCATTACCGCCCCGAGGATGTCCAGACGGAAGCGCCCCCTCATCCCACCCGACTGGGGGAAGAAGCGCACCAGTAAGGCCAACACAGGAATGCCCAGGGGGAGGTTGATGAAGAAGACCCAGTGCCACGACAGGCTATCAGTGATAAATCCCCCCAGGGTGGGCCCCACCACCGCCGAGAGGCCAAACACTGCGCTCATGAACCCTTGGAACTTCCCCCGCTCGGCCGGGGGAAAGAGGTCACCGATGGAGATGAAGGCGATGGCCATCATGACCCCGGCCCCTAGGCCTTGCACGGCACGGGAGAGGATGAGTTGCGTCATGCTCTGGCTGAGCCCGCACAGCGCCGAGCCGATGAGAAAAACCCCAATGGCGCCGATATAGAACCACTTCCGGCCATAGTAGTCGGAAAGCCGTCCCACGATGGGCACCACTGTGGTGGAGGCCAGCATATAAGCGGTCGCCACCCAAGTGTAGCGCCCGAAGCCCCCCAGGTCCCGCACGATTTGGGGCAAAGCGGTGCCCACCACCGTCTGGTCCAGGGATGCCAGGAACATCCCCAGCATAATGCCCCCTAGGGTAACCATCACCGTGGAGCGCGGGAGGCCGACCTCTGGGGGGCGAGATACTTGCATCGGTGGACGCATCTCCTCCCTCCGTTGACGGGGCTAACCCCCTCCTTACCAGGATACACCTGTTGGCCCCAGGCACACCCCCCGTCGGGGAGAGCATGCCCCGGCGTCCCAGACACCCACCAGACGTCGCTCAAGGGGCAAGCAGGCCCAGAGGGGCTTCCCGCACGGACTGGGGTTACCTCAAACGAGATGCAGGGGGCAGAGGGGTGTCCCTCGGAGGGAGAAGGGGGAGCCCTTCCCGGCGCACCCGCGATAGGCCGGGCCAGCCCAGGTTGACACTCGCCCGGGGCGATTGCTAAACTGGTATTGGTTTTACGAAATCCACTGCTCCGAAAGGAGGGAGGAGCGGTGCCAATCTACGAGTATGTGTGTGAGAGGAGCACGTGCTCTCATCACTTTGAACTGCGCCAGGGTTTTGATGCGGAGCCTGTCGCCACTTGCCCTCTCTGCCATAGCCGTGCCCGCCGTCGCATTAGCCCCGTGCCCATCATCTTCAAGGGCAGTGGCTGGTATGTAACCGATTACGGGCGCAAGAACCCCACCCTGTCCTCTGCGGAGGACGGCGCTTCGGCCAAGGGCGAAGAGGAGAAGACAGCCTCCGGCGAGCAGAAGAGCGCCCCCTCTTCCAGCAAAGCGTAGCCCTCTCCCGTGCGTGCCCTTGTCCAGCGGGTCGCCCGAGCCTCCGTCTCCGTTGCAGGGGAGACGGTGGGGGCTATTGGGCAGGGGCTGGTGGTCTTCGTGGGGGTAGGCCAGGGCGATACCTTGGACGACGCCCGCTACCTGGTGGACAAGGTGCTCAACCTGCGGGTCTTCCCTGACGCCCAGGGGCGCTTCCACCATTCGGTGCTAGAGGTGGGCGGCGATATCCTGGTGGTCAGTCAGTTCACCCTCTATGCCGAAACCCGCAAGGGGCGCCGCCCCAGTTTCACTCAGGCGGCGCCTCCCCAGGAGGCCCTCCCCCTCTACCAGCAGACCGTAGACCTTTTCCGCCAGAGTGGCCTTCGGGTCGCCACGGGGCGCTTCCAGGAGCACATGCTGGTGGAGGTGCTCAACGACGGCCCCGTGAGCATCCTGATAGACAGCGCCGACCGGCTGAAGCCCCGGGACTAGCCCCGGCCATTGGCACTCCCTGGGGGCACGGGCCTAGGCCAACAGGTGGGGGAGCACCGTCCCCTTGCCCAGCAGGAAGAGGATGCCCAGGGTCAGACTGAAGATGCCCGCCACCACCCCCAGGGTGATGTAGAGACGCCGACGGCTCTGAGCACCCAGGAAGCCCAGGGTGCTGGCCAGGGTAATCACCGAGTTGGAGAACACCAGCCCGAGGGTGAAGGTGAGGAGCAAAAGGCTCCCGGCCCCGGGCGAGGTAACCCCCGCCACTGAGGCCAGCAAGAGCGCCTGGCTCCCCGTTTCCGCCCCAATGCCATGAATCATCCCGATGTTCCAGGAGGCCAGGGGGCCCGGCGCATCGGCAGGCTGTCCACCCCCCACAGGGACAACGGCCGGCTGGCGCCGAAGCACGCCAAGGGTCCGCCTGGAGAGGGCTTTGAAGGCGTCAAAAATCAGCATCCACCGACTGCGCAGGCGGAACTGCTCAGGGTTCTGCAGGAGCGACCAGAAGATCCACACCCCCAGCACCGCCAGAGTTGCCCCCACCACCCGCTCCAGGTAGGCATCCACCCACTCGGGCAGAAGGGTGCCGAACCACAGGGCCAGCAGGCCGAGCACCACCACCACGAAGGCGTGGCCGAGGGCATAAATGGTGCCCATAATGAACCCCCGCAGGCGGGTGGGCTGGGCACCGGTCAGGTCGGCGATAGCAGCGATGTGGTCCCAGTCTATCCCGTGGCGCAAGCCCAGCACCAGGGTGCCCAGGGCCAGCAGGACAAGGCTTTTTTCCGTCACGGTGTCTCCCCTCCAGACATCGGGTTATTGTCGGCGGACAGGCAATCCTTGCAGATGCCCTGGAGGGTGAAGTGGGCCATATCTGCCCGGAAGCGGTATTCCTTCCACACCGCCTCCCCCAGGTCGGCCAGGAAGCGGGTGGACATATCCCAGGTGCGCCCGCAAGCCCGGCAGACCATATGGTGGTGGCGCTCCCCACCGCGCACCAGTTCGTAGCGGGTCCCCTCCGGCGTGGTGATATGGGTTACTAGTCCCAGGTCCTCCAGGAGGCCCAGCACCCGGTAGACGGTGGAGATATCCATGTAGGGGTAGACCTTTTGCACCCGTGCCAGCACCTCCTCGGCTCCCATATGGCCACCCCCTTCGGCGATGGCCTCCAGCACCAGAAGGCGCTGAGGGGTGAGGCGGTGCCCTGTCTCCTTCAGGGTCTCCAGGGCATGCCCGTGTCCGCCCATCGGTTCCTCTTGCAACAGAGTGCAATTGCAACATATCCCTTGCGCATCCTTCTGTCAAGAGGGGGGCAAAACCAACCTCGCCCCAAACGCCAGGGGTGCCCCCCTTTCCTTCGCCCAGCGGGAGAAGCGGTAGGCGGGATCTCCAGGCGCTGCGTTCCCCTATGCTACAATGAAGCCACACCCTTGACGTC
>BEHZ01000141.1 GCA_002923335.1 bacterium HR23
TCCCCCAGGAATGACCACCTCCATGGCCACCACCTGGTCGCCTTGCACCAGGCGGATGCTTTTTACTCCCCCAGCCTGGCGGGAGCGCAGGGGGATGGCGCCCACCCGCAGGCGCAGGCCTATCCCCTGGCGGGTTACCAGCACCACCTCATCTTCGGCGTTGGCCACTTGGGCGGAGACCAGTTCATCCCCCTTCTCCAGGTCCATGGCCACCAGGCCTGACGCCCGAATGCCCCCTAGAGAGGCGAGGGGAATGCGCTTCACCTCGCCCCGACGGGTGCACAGAAGGAGGAAGGCCCCCTCCGCGAGGGTGGGGACGGCCAGGGCAGAGGTGATGGCCTCGCCCCCGCTCACACCCACCAGGTTGGGCAGGGGGGTCCCCCGGGTGGCACGGGCGGCGTCGTCGGGGATGTCGTAGACCTTCAGGGCGTAGGCTCGCCCCCGCTCGGAGAAGAGGAGAAGGGTGTCGTGGGTATCGCACACCACCAGGTGGCGGATGGCGTCGTCCTCACGGGTGAGCATGCCCTTCACACCCCTCCCGGCACGATGCTGGCGGTGGTAGGTGCTCACAGGGACGCGCTTGATATAGCCGTTGGCCGAGAGGGTTACCACCACCTGGGCGTGGGGCACCAGTTCCTCCCGGGAGAGTTCTCTGGTCTCCTCGGCCAGGACGAGGGTCTTGCGGGGGTCGCCGTGTTCTTTCTTCAGTTCCAGGGTCTCCCGGCGCACCTCCGCCAGCACCTTCTGGGGGTCGGCCAGAAGGGCCTCCAGGCGCTCTATCTCCTGGCGCAGAGCCTGGTATTCCTCCTCCAGTTTCCGGCGGTCCAGGGCTGTCAGACGGCGCAGTTGCATGTCCAGGATGGCCTGGGCCTGCGCCTGGGTAAGGCCGAAGCGCTCCATCAGGCGCTGGCGGGCGGTGTCGGCGTCGGGCGCCTGGCGGATGATGGCGATAACCTCGTCCAGGAACTGGAGGGCGATGCGCAGGCCCTCCAGGATGTGGGCACGCTCTCGGGCCTTCCGCAGGTCGTGCTGGGCACGGCGGGTAACTACCTGCTGGCGGTGCTGGATGTAAAGGGAGAGGAGGTCCTTCAGGCCCAGGAGACGGGGCTCGCCCTCCACCAGGGCCAGCATGTTGAAGGTGAAGGCGGTCTGGAGGGCGGTGTGCTTGAAGAGGTTGTTCAGGACGATCTCCGCCTGGGCCTCCCGCTTCAGTTCCACCACCACCCGCAGGCCCTCCCGGTCCGACTCGTCCCGCACCTCGGCGATACCCTCTATCTTCTTGTCCCGTGCCAGGAGGGCAATACGTTCTACCAGGCTGGCCTTGTTCACCTGGTAGGGGATTTGGGTAATGACAATGGCAGGCCTGCCCTTTTTCGGCTCCTGAATCTCCGCTTTGGCCCGCAGGAGCACCCGCCCCTGGCCGGTGTCGTAGGCCCGCAGGAGACTCTGGCGTCCCTCCCCCGCCAGCAGGACGCCCCCGGTGGGGAAATCCGGCCCCTGGATGATGGTCAGGAGGTCCTCCACCGTGGCATCGGGGTGGTCAATGAGGTAGACGACGGCGTCGCAAATCTCGGAGAGGTTGTGGGGAGGGATGGAGGTGGCCATGCCCACGGCGATACCGCTGGCACCGTTGACCAGCAGGTTAGGGAGGCGGGCGGGAAGCACCACCGGCTCCTGAAGGGTGCCATCAAAGTTCGGGACGAAATCCACAGTGTCCCGCTCAATGTCGGCCAGCATCTGTTCGGCGATGGGGGCGAGGCGGGCCTCGGTATAGCGCATGGCAGCGGGGGGGTCGTCGTCAATGGAGCCGAAGTTGCCCTGGCCATCCACCAGGGGGTAGCGCAGGGTGAAATCCTGGGCCATGCGCACCATCGCCTCGTAGACAGGGGCATCGCCGTGGGGATGATATTTCCCCAGCACCTCCCCCACGATACGGGCCGACTTCTTATAGGGGGAGCCGGGGCGCAGGCCCAACTCGTGCATGGCGTAGAGGATGCGTCGTTGCACGGGCTTGAGGCCGTCCCGCACATCGGGCAAGGCCCGTGCCACGATAACAGACATGGCGTAGTCCAGGTAAGAGGTGCGCAGTTCCTCCTCAATGCGCACGGGGGTGAGGATTTTGGCGATGGAGGCACCCGAGACCATAGCCACACTCCCTTTAGGGCCACCGGGACACTGGGGCGGCGAGGCAGATAGTTGTAGTATAGCATCACCCCGCCCTGGGAGGAGCGCTCATAAGGGCACCCCTTGGGGAGGGAGCCAACGCCTCTTCAGGGGCCTATCAAACACCATCACATACTCGTGCTTGAAGATGTAAAAGCCGTAGCGCAGGGCACGGCTCTCCCATAAAGGGGTATTCTTCCCCTTCCCACGCTCGTTGCCCTGAATGTCCTTCACATTGATGGCCTTCAGGCGCAGGCCGGCCTGCCGGCATACCTGCATGCAGTAGAACCCCAGGGGCACCCACTCCCCCCGTGTATACTTGTCCCCTATCACCAGAGCAAGGTGTCGGCCGGGAGCCAGGAGGCGAACGGCGTTCTGCACCGCCTGGGCGAAGCGCTCCAGAAAAGCCTTCAGAGTAGGGGCTCGGGAGAGGTCCCGGGGGTCATCGCTGAAGGGGATGATGTCGTGATACGGGGGATGGAGGATAAGGCAATGGGCAGACGGGAAGCCCAGACCCTGTATCTCCTCCTGGACCCGCTGGACGGTGGAGGGGTCGCAGGCGTCCAGCCCCCCCAGCACCAGGGTGCGCACCCCAAAGGGGTTTTCGGCCCGTTCCACCAGTTCTTGGGCCCGCTGGGCGACCCGGGGCACCAGTTCCACACCGATACCGTGGCGTCCCAGGCGTCGGCACTCAATAAGAGTGGTCCCCAGTCCGCAGAAGAGGTCCACCACCACCTCCCCCGGCTGGGTGAAACGGCGCATAATCTGATGGGGCACCTGGGGGACGAAGTTGCCCCAGTATTCGGGGGAGTGGACGCTGGAGGCATCCCTGCGCCCCAGGAGCCACAGGGATTCCAGGATGAGGCCGTCCTCTCCCTTGCTGGAGGCGCGAGGGCGTCCCCCCTTGGCCATATGTGCCTCCGCCGCCTTTACCGGCGCACGGCCCGGTAGGCCCTCGCCTGCTCCACCAGTTCCCGAAAGAGGTTCTGGAACTGGGGGGGCACCTCCTTGCTCCGCTCCGGGTGGCACTGCACCCCCACCACCCAGGTCTTCCCCGGGTGCTCCAGCCCCTCAACGATGCCGTCCTCCAGGCTGTAGGCGGAGGCGAGGAGCACAGGGGCCTTCTGGGCCTCCCGCAGGCCCTGGTGATGCCGTGAGTTCACCCGCACAATGCCTCCGCTCCCCAGGGCTTTGGCCAGTTTGCTCCCCAGGGTAACGAAGATGCGATGGTAGGCCGATTCCCACCGCCCATCCCGCCGTTCCGCCTTGTGGCCCGGGATATCCTGCAGGAGTTTCCCCCCCAGCACCACATTGAGGGCCTGCATCCCCCGACAGATGGCCAAGATAGGGTAGTCGTGCTCCAGGGCCAGGCGCAGAAGGGGCAGTTCCACCTCGTCCCGCCGGCGCATCACCTCCAGGCCGGCGGTGGGGTCGGGGGCCTCGCCATAAAAGGAGGGGTCAATGTCTGGCCCACCCGTGAGCAGGAGGCCGTCCACCTCCTCCAGCAGGCGTGCAGGGGGACGGGTCTCCTGGGGAGTAATGAGGAGCACCTCTGACCCGAAAGGCAGGAGGGCCTCCACATACGGGCGTGCCCATCGTTCATCGGTGGTGATAACGCCGATGCGTGCCATATGCCCTCCTTTGGCGCTTTCAGCATAGCAAAAAGCCCTGGGTGGAGCCAGGTGCCTTGCATCCCTCGCCGTTGACGCGCGCCTCTCTAGGGCCTATCCTTAGAGAGGGTGTCTCGTATGCCCTCTGGAGAGACACTCCGCCAGTCGGGATTATTCTAGGGGGGAGCATGGGCAAGCCTATCGCCGTAACCGATTCCACCTTTCAGGAGGAGGTGCTGAACGCC
>BEHZ01000142.1 GCA_002923335.1 bacterium HR23
CCGCTCCTCCTGGCCAGAGTAGGCGTGGACGATATACCACTGCCCCTCTTCCTGTTCGGGAGCAGGCTTCTCCTCATCGGAGGTAGCGGAGGGGAGAGGGTTCCGCTCGCGTGCCGTCATGTCCTTATCTCCTGCCCTATCCCCCCAGGGCGAAGCGTGCCAGGAAGGAGAAAACGAGGTCAATGATGCCCAGGGCGATGCCCACCACTGCCGAAAGGGCGATAACCGCTATCGTGAGGCGCAGGGTGTCCTCCCGGGAGGGCCAGGTTACCTTTTTTAGTTCTGCCCAGGTCTCGGCGAAGAAGCGCCACTGCAGGAGGCGCTGGCCGGCCGTGGCGACCCGGGAGGTGGTGGGGCTACCGCCCTGGCGTGCCATCCTAGCGCACCTCCCGATGCAGTTGGTGTTTCCGGCAGCGGGGGCAGAACTTCCTGCGCTCCAAGCGCCCGGGGTCATTCCGCCGGTTCTTGGAGGTGGTGTAGGTGCGCTCGTGGCACTGGGTGCACGCCAGGGTGATGAGCACCCGGTCACCTTTCTTGGCCATGCCTCACCTTACTCGATGATTTTGGTGAACACGCCCGCTCCGACGGTGCGCCCACCCTCCCGAATGGCGAAGCGGAGGCCTTGCTCCAGGGCGACAGGATACATGAGTTTGATGGTCATGCGGGTGTTGTCGCCCGGCATCACCATCTCTACCCCCTGGGGGAGGATGATTTCGCCCGTTACATCGGTGGTGCGGATGTAGAACTGGGGCTTGTAACCGCTGAAGAAGGGGGTGTGGCGTCCCCCCTCCTCTTTAGAGAGGACATAGACCTCGGCCTCGGCGACGGTATAGGGTTTGATGGAGCCGGGCTTGGCCAGCACCTGGCCCCGCTCCACCTCTTCCCGCTCAACGCCCCGCAGGAGCACCCCAATGGCATCCCCCGGCTCGGCTTCGTCCAGGGTCTTGTGGAACATCTCGATGCCCGTTGCGACGGTGCGCTTGGGTTCAGAGGAGAAGCCTACAATCTCCACCTCTTCGTTGAGGCGAAGGGTGCCCCGCTCCACCCGGCCTGTTACCACCGTGCCCCGCCCTTTGATGGCGAACACGTCCTCAATGGGCATCAGGAAGGGCAGGTCCCGGGGGCGTTGGGGAACGGGGATATACTCGTCGACGATGTCCATCAGTTTCAGGACAGGCCCACACCACTGGCACTCCCGCTTTCCGCATCCGCATTCCAGGGCCTTGAGGGCGCTGAGGCGCACTATCGGGGTGGTGTCGCCGGGGAACTGGTATTTGTTCAGGAGGTCCCGCACCTCCAGTTCCACCAGGTCCAGCAGTTCGGGGTCGTCCATAGCGTCCACTTTGTTCAAGGCGACGACGATATAAGGCACGTTGACCTGGCGGGCCAGGAGGATGTGCTCCCGGGTCTGGGGCATGGGGCCATCGGGGGCGCTCACGACCAGGATAGCGCCGTCTATTTGGGCGGCCCCGGTAATCATGTTTTTGACATAGTCGGCGTGGCCGGGGCAGTCCACATGGGCGTAGTGGCGTTTCTCGGTTTCATACTCCACATGGGTAATGGAGATGGTCAGCCCCCTTGCCCGCTCCTCCGGGGCGGCGTTGATCTGGTCGTAGGTGGTCCACTTGGTGGGGTTGCCCGGCTGTTTGGAAAGCACGAGGGTGATGGCAGAGGTAAGGGTTGTCTTGCCATGCGCCACGTGGCCGATGGTGCCCACATTGACATGGGGCTTGGTTCGCACAAACTTCTGCTTTGCCACTGCTGTAGCCTCCTCCTTGTGTTCGGCCCGGGGCCAAGCCCGGCCCTTGTCGTCCTCGCCTTATGGAGCCCACAGCCGGATTCGAACCGGCGACCCCGTCCTTACCAAGAACGTGCTCTACCGCTGAGCTATGTGGGCCGGTGCAGTGGAGGGGGTAGGATTTGAACCTACGAAGCCCGACGGGCGCCAGATTTACAGTCTGGTGCGTTTGGCCGCTCCGCCACCCCTCCAGCAACAGTGTAGTATAGCAAAGATGGAGGGAAAAGAGCAACCCCTAGAGAAGGGGGCACAACGCCTGGGAGAGCCCGAGGGGGGATTCGAACCCGCCAGCCTTCCGATTACAAGTCGGTTGCGCTACCGTTGCGCCACTCGGGCGTCGCCCCTTCCCACCCTCTCCACCGCACCGCCACAAGTATCCGATGTTAGTCTAAAAGCCCTTTCGTGTGCCTGTCAAGGTAGAGGGGGGCTAACCGGCGGGGGTGCCCCCTGCCTTTTTCCGGCGGACGGGGGGGCAGTAAGGGCGCACAGGGCTAGACGGGGCGCCACTGCCCCTCCACTGTGCCCCCGGGGGGCGGCTGAGGGCCGGGGCCGGACGGGCCAGCCCCTGGGGGCGGAGTGCCCGCCTGCTGGTAGACCCGCAGGCCGATCTCCTGCATGGCTTGGGACAGGTCGTTCATACGGGTGCGGATGAGAGCGATGTCCTGTCCTTTGAGGGCGTCCCGCAGGGCGTTGACCTTCTCCTGGACCCTCTGGGCCAGGTCGGTGGGGATGCGCCCCGTGTGCTCCCGCAGGAGTTTCTCCGCCTGGTAGGCCATCTGGTCGGCCTGGTTGCGCAGTTCCACCTCCTCCTTGCGCCGGCGGTCCTCTTCGGCGTAGCGTTGGGCCTCCTGCACCATACGCTCTATCTCCTCTTTGGAGAGGCCAGAGGAGGGCTGAATGACCATCTTCTGCTGGCGACCTGTGGCCATATCTTTGGCGGAGACGGTTAGGATGCCGTTGGCGTCAATATCAAAGGTTACTTCAATCTTGGGGACGCCCCGGGGTGCCGGCAGGATGCCGTCCAGGATGAAGCGTCCGATAGACTTGTTGTCCCGGGCCATGGGGCGCTCGCCCTGGAGGACGTGGATCTCCACGCTTGGCTGGTTGTCTTCGGCGGTGGTGAACACTTCGGCCTTGGAGGTAGGGATGGTGGTGTTGCGGGGGATAAGCACGTGGAAGACGCCTCCCAGGGTCTCCACGCCCAGGGAGAGGGGGGTAACATCCAGGAGGAGGATATCCCGCACCTCGCCCTTCAGGACGGCTCCTTGCAACGCCGCGCCAATGGCCACAGCCTCATCGGGGTTGACGGAGCGGTTGGGCTCCTTGCCGAAGATGGCCTTCACCTGGGCCTGCACGGCGGGCATACGGGTCATGCCCCCCACGAGGATGACCTCGTCAATCTGTTCAGGACGCAGTTTGGCGTCGCCCATGGCCTGCTGGCACGGCCCCCTGAGGCGCTCCAGCAGGTCGGCGCACATGCGCTCCAGTTGGGCACGGGTGAGGGTGCGCACCAGGTGCTTTGGCCCTGTGGCGTCGGCGGAGATGAAGGGCAGGTTGATCTCGGTTTGAGTGAGGTTGGAGAGTTCAATCTTGGCCTTTTCGGCGGCCTCCTTCAGGCGCTGGAGGGCCATGCGGTCCTGGCGCAGGTCAATGCCCGTCTCCCGGCGGAACTCCTCTATCAGCCAGTCCATAATGCGCTGGTCGAAGTCGTCGCCTCCCAGGTGGGTGTCGCCGGCGGTGGAGAGGACCTCAAAAACACCGTCGCCCAGGCGCAGGATGGTGATGTCAAAGGTCCCTCCACCCAGGTCAAAGACGGCGATGGTGGCCTCTTTGCGCTTGTCCAGCCCGTAGGCGAGGGAAGAGGCGGTGGGCTCGTTGATGATGCGCAGAACGTTGAGGCCGGCGATGCGCCCGGCGTCTTTAGTGGCCTGACGCTGGGCGTCGTTGAAGTAGGCCGGGACAGTAATGACCGCGTCGGTGATCTTTTCGCCCAGTTTCGCCTCGGCATCGGCCTTGAGTTTCATCAGCACCATGGCGGAGATTTCCGGGGGAGCGTAGGCTTTGCCCCCCATCTCCACCCAAGCGTCGCCGTTGGCAGCACGGATGACCTTGTAGGGCAGGCGCTTGATATCGTCCTGCACGGAGGGTTCATCATATTTGCGCCCCATCAGGCGCTTCACCGAGAAGATGGTGTTCTCCGGGTTGATGAT
>BEHZ01000143.1 GCA_002923335.1 bacterium HR23
GGGTGGGGCGGGGGGAGGGGGGGGGGGGGGGGGGGGGTGGGGGGTAGGGGTGGGTTGGGCTGCAGGTGCAGGGGCCGGGGTGGGTGTGGGGGTGGGTTGGGCGGCTCGGCACGCCCCCAGCACCGCCAGAAGGGCTACAGCCACCAGGAGCAGGCCATACCATTGCGCTCCTCGGAGCCAACGAGCCATATCTGCCTCCTTACTGGCACTCCCTTGCCCTGTCCTTGTTGCTCTACTTATTTACAACAAGACTAGCGGTTTGTCAAGGGCCTACGGGAGGGGCACTGCACCCTTTGCTCACCTCTATCCCTTGCCCTGCGGAGGCGATTGGCGTAAACTAACAGGGTAAGTATCAAGGGGGAGGTGCATATGCTCGCACGCACAGCCTTCGGCCTGCTGAACCGCCTGTTCCCTGCAGAGGAGGCCCATGCCCACTGCGATATCCCGTGCGGGATTTACGACCCCATCTCCGCCAAAATCGCCGCCCAGACCGTCCTCAAGATGGTGATGCGCATCCAGGCCCTGCCCAAGCCCGACCCTAACAACACCGAAGCGGTTCTCGCCTACCACAACTCCCTGGCCCGCTACATCGCCGTCAAAGAGCAACACGCCGACCTCTGCAAGAGGGAACTGGACATCCTCTGGCACGACTACTTCCGCCCGGAGCACCTGCAGAAGTATCCCGACCTGCACAACATCTTCTGGCAGACCCTCAAACTGGCCTCCCGATGCAAACAGACGGTAGACCGGAAGGCGGCAGAGGACCTGGTGGCCGCGGTGGACCGCATCGCCGAAATCTTCTGGGAGACCAAGGGCGTGAAGTATTCGGACCCGGTGGCCCAGGTGCGCTTCGGCACCTGACCCCTGGTCGCTCTCTGCGGTATCCCCACTACCTACACTGGGGAAGGAGGTATTATGTCCACCTGGCGGGCCTCCCTCGCCGAGGGGATCGCCACACTGGTCTTCGTCTTCATGGGCGCCGGGTCGGCGGTGGTCAGCGGGATGGCCCCCGCCGACCACCCCTTCCCTCCAGCACGTATCGTCGCTATCGCCCTGGCCCACGGGATAGGCATCGCTCTGCTGGCCTCCGCCACGGGGCACCTCTCGGGGGGATTTATCAACCCTGCCATCACCATATCCGCCGTCCTCACCCGACGCCTGCCGGCGGGAAGGGGCATCGCCTTCGTGTGCGCAACTGGTCGGGGGTATCATCGGGGCTTATCTGCTGAAACTCGTCATCCCCGCCGCGACCCAGGGCGCCCTGGGGGCGACAACCCTGGGCCAGGGGGTGAGCACCGGCGGGGGTCTCCTGGCCGAGGCGGTCTTCACCTTCGCCCTGGCCTTCGTGGTCTACGCCACCGCTCTGGACCCCCGTGGCCCCAAGGCCATCGCACCCTTCGCCATCGGGGTAACGGTTCTGGTGGATGCCCTGGTGGGCGTGCCCCTTACCGGTGCGTCCATGAACCCCGCCCGTAGTCTGGGGCCGGCGGTGGCCGGAGGCGTGTGGGCCGACCACTGGGTCTATTGGGTAGGCCCCATTGTGGGGGCATCCCTGGCGGGGCTGGTGTATGAGACCTTCTTTATGCGGAGGGGGGAGAACGGCGGTTAGCAAGAGACCGCACCAGCATCCCCACCGCCAGCACCGAGGTGAAGGCGGTTACTGCACACGCCAGGGAAGCGTCCCGGAAGGCCCAGGTGATAGCAGTGGCCTCGCTGGGAGCCACGGGGCGGTGGCCGGCCAGACGGGCGGTATAAACCGCCCCCGCCAGCGCCAATCCCCCCGATAGCCCTATCTGCCGTCCCGTGCTAATGGAGGCCCCCGCCGTGCCCAGACGGTCCCGCCGGGCGGAACTCATAATGTGGGTGCTGTAGGAAGGCTCGTAAAAGGCGGAGCCTAGCCCCATCAGCGCAAACCCCAGCACCACGAACCACAGGGGGCTATCCCCCTTCAGAGCGCCCAGCACCACCAGGCCTGCCAGTATCCACAGGTTGCCCACCCCCATAACATACCGGGGCAAGACCTTCTCACACAGCATCCCGGCCAGAGGGGCCACCACCACCCGCACCAGGGGCAAGGCCGAAAGCACCGCCCCTGCCGCCTCCTGGGACAGCCCCCTCCCGTCCAGTAGGTAAAAGGCCCCCACGGCGTTATATGCCCCCCACGAGAGGTAGTGCACGATGAGAGCGAGCATGGCCCAACCGAAGGCAGGTTCCCTCAACATAGCCAGGTCCACCACGGGGCGCACCGCCCTCCGCTCCACCCAGACCAGCAGGGGCAAAAGGGCCAGGGTGGCCCCGACCAGGCCCAGGACGACGGGGTGCCCTACCCCCCATGCTCCCGCCCGGTTCACCGCCAGCAGAAACGCCCCCAGCACGGCGAACAGGCAGACCGCCCCCCCGTAATCCACGGGCACCCTCCCCCCGGTGGGGCGTTCGTCTCTCAGGACCAGCCCTGCCAGCATGGCGCTGAGGACGGCCAGGGGAAGCCTGGCCCAAAAGATGGCCCGCCAGTTGTCCACCGTCAGCA
The DNA here is from genome assembly GCA_002923335.1 of bacterium HR23. Classification (GTDB taxonomy): domain Bacteria; phylum Chloroflexota; class Dehalococcoidia; order Lucifugimonadales; family HRBIN23; genus HRBIN23. The sequence goes on from BEHZ01000143.1 coordinate 2,528, forward strand.
AAAAGCCCCCCAGGATGGGGCCGAAGCCCAGACCTAGCCCCACCACCCCACTGTTGATCCCTAAAGCCCTCCCCCGCTCGTTGGGGGGAAAGGTAGCGGTGAGGATAGCCTGCCCGTTGGCCACCAGCACCGACGCCCCCATGCCCTGGAGCACCCGCGCCAGGAAGAGCCAGGGGATGTTCTGGGCGAGGGCTGCCAACCCCAACCCCACGGCAAAGGTCCAGAAGCCCACCAGGTAGATCCGCTTCCGCCCCAGCACATCCCCCACCCACCCCAGGGTGAAGGCCAGCCCCGTGCTCACCAGCCAGTAGAGGATGCTCACCCATATCACCAGGGAGACATCGGTGTGGAAGGCGCGGGCCAGGGCAGGAAAGGCGATGGCCAGCACACCCCCGTCCAGAGTGGTGGTGAGGGTCGCCAGGGCGACCACCGTGAGGGCCAGCCACTTATAGGAAAGGCGAAGGGGAAGGGAAACGGGCTGGGCTCTGCCGAAGGGCACGGCTACAGCAGGGGGAGGATGTCGCTCCACTGGTGCGCCAGCCAGCGGTGTTGGTCATACTGCTCCACCGCCTGCCGTAGGAGGGTGGCTCGCCTCTGGCGCTCCTCCATAGGGAGGGTCAGGACCTGATAAAGGGCGTGGGCGGTGCCCTCCACATCGGCGGGGGCAACCCCTATCGCCCCCTCTTTCAACTGCTCGTAGGCTCCCGAAGTCTCCGAGAGCACCACCACCCCCGCCTTATCGTTCACCACGGGCCCCTCTTTGGCCACCAGGCTCATCCCATCGCTTACGGGGTTCACCAGAAGGGCGTCGTATAGGCGCAAGCCCGCCACCGCCTGGGTATAGTTGTTCTCCTCAAAGAGCAAGATAGGTTTCCACCCCTCGGTGCCATAGGTGGCATTCACCTGCTCTATCATTTGGCGCACCTCGTCCATATAGCGTTCATACTGGCGGATGTGGGTGCGAGAGGAGACCAGAAAGGCCAGGAAGACCACCTTCCCTCGCAGTTCGGGGTGGCGCTCCAGGAGAAGCCCATAGGAGCGAAAGCCCCGCACGATGTTCTTGGAGGGTTCCGCCCGGTCCACCCGCACAATGGTGTGCTCCCGGCACAGCGGGGAGAGGCGCTGGTAGTAGTCCTGGGCACGGGAGGACGCTGCAATGCGCCGAACCTCCTCTACATCAATAGAGAGGGGGTAGCACCGCACCAGGGTGGTGTTCCCCTGATAGGTTACCGTCTGTCGGGCGAAGTCCACCTGCGCCCCCGGCAGGAAGAGCAGGCACCCCTGCAAGAAGTTCAGCAGGTCCACCTGGGTCTGAAAGCCTACGATGTGGCAGGAAGCGAGCCCCTGGAAAATAGCCTCCCGCATGTCCCGTGGGAGCAGTTGCCACATGCGCG
>BEHZ01000144.1 GCA_002923335.1 bacterium HR23
CATCGCCCAACTGAAGCAGGTGCTCAAAGAGGAGAACGCCGAAGACGCCGCCGTGCGGGTGCTGGTCGTCCCCGCGGGCCACGGGGTGCAGTATATGCTCACCCTGGAGCGCGAGGCCACTGAAAACGACCTCACCCTAGAGCACGACGGCCTGCGCATCGTGGTGGACCGGGACAGCGCCCCCCTGCTGGAAGGGGCAGAGATTGACTATGTAGAGGACTTCCCTCGTGCCGGGTTCGTGATCAGCAACCCCAATATCGCTATGGGCGGGTGCGCCTGCGGAGGCCACTGCGACTGCGGGGGCCATTAGCCCCCTGCACATCCCACCGACGGCCCCTGGTGTGCCAGGGGCCGTCGGCTTTCCTGCGGGGAAAACCTCTCCAGCCCATTGACCACACCCCCACTCCCGTGCTACCATGAAGGGGCAGGTTACGCCCCCTACAAAGGGGGGATGGGCTGGTGCCCGGAGGAGGAGCGGAAGGCGCTCCTCCTTTTCTCTTGGCCGGGACGCCTCTGGGCTGTCTGCAGAGGCCCGCCAGCAGGCTGTCCAGCCGATAGCGAGAGGGGAAAGGGCGGGCGGAGGGGGTGCGGGATGTCCTCCAACCACACTCAAGCCCACTTGTGGAACGGTCTCGCCTCTTTGCTGATGCTGATGGGGGGATTCCTGCTGGCGGTGCTGGCTTTGCTGGCCATCCTGGCGGGGCCGATGTTGGCCCTCCTCGTGGCAGGGATGCTCCTGCTGGTGGGCGTGGCCCTTTCCGGCTTCGCCCTCGTTTGGGGCAGTGTGGCCCTGGTGCGGGGCCTTTCCCCACGGGCGAAGCCAACCCCTGGGCCCACCACCGTCCCCGAAGCCCCTCCAGCGCCGGCGACGCCCGTGGTCGCCACTCTGCTGGCGATGGAGGGCGCCTGCGCCAGGAAGGTCCGGTATGCGGTGGGCAACTCCTTTACCTTTGAGGACGGGAGGGTGCAGCCGGCGATGTGTGGCCCCGCCCTGCACGCTCTGCGCCCCGTTGTGGCGGAGGTGCGCACCACCCGGGGGGCACGCCTCGCCCGCCTCCAGTGCCCCCTCTCCGGCAGTGTCCTGGTCTTTGAGGTAAAGGCGCAAGAGAGACGCCCTGCCCAACGGGCCGCCTAGCCCAGCCCCTCCCTCCCTGGATTTATGCTATCCTAGCGGTTGGGCCGGTTTGCCCACCACGGCAAACCAGTGTCCCAAAATCGCACGGGAGGGGTGTATGGTTACCACCAGCGGTATCAGCGCCGACCGGGTGGTGGAGGCCTTCCGCCAGAGCGGTGTTACCCATATCGTTTGGCTCCCCGACAGCGAGACCGGCTTCCTCTACGAGGCTCTTGTGCGGGAAAAGTCCCTTACCCTGGTGCCGGTGGCCCGGGAGGGGGAGAGCATGGCGGTGGCCGCCGGCCTGTGGATGGGGGGCAAGGTCCCCCTGGTGCTCATCCAGAGCACCGGCTTCTTTGAATCGGGGGATAGCATCCGTGGGTTAGTGCTGGACCTGGACTTGCCGTTGGTCATGTGCATAGGCTACCGGGGCTATGAGCGCACTACCCCCCGCACCCAACGGCCCGACTCGGCCGCCGTTTACCTGGAGCCGGTGCTCCAGGCGTGGGGCATCCCCTACTACCTGGTGGAGAGCGATGAGGATGTGGGGCGCATTGTGCAGGCCTTCCGCGAGGCAGAACAGCGCCAGGGGCCAGTGGCCGTGCTGATGTGCACCGAGTATACCGCCGCCCGGCGCAGGGGGAACGCATGATTGACTCCGCGGAGGCCACCCGCCTTATCTACCAGCACGCTGGAAGCGCCACGGTCATTCCCACTATGACCGCCCTGCGCCTGTGGCGTGCCCTGGGCTTGCGCCTGGAGCGGGACTTCCCCCTGGTGGGGGCCATGGGAAAGGCCTCCTCCTTGGGGCTGGGAGTCGCCCTCGCTCAACCCCAGCACAAGGTCATCATCCTGGATGGGGATGGGAGCCTGCTGAACAACCTGGGCACCCTGGTTACCATCGGCAATATGTCCCCTCCAAACCTTTACCACTTCGTTTACCAGGATGGGGTGTATACCACCACCGGGGGCCAGCCCATCCCCGGCGCCCATATCGTCCGCTTCGCCGACATGGCCCGAGCGGCGGGTTACCGCTCCGCCTACGACTTCAGCGACCTGGAGGCCTTCGCCAGCGAACTGCCCCGTATCCTTGCCCAGCAGGGGCCAGTGCTGGTGTGCTTGCGGGTGCGCCATCCCCCCACCCTTCCGCCTCTGGCCGTGGGGCAGATAGACCGCAAAAAGGCCATCCGCCAGGTGCGCCAGACCCTTACGGGCCGGCCGGCGTAAGGTTCTCCCCCTGGTAGCGTCCGGCATAGCCCTGGGCAACAGGGCGCCCCAGGCGCAGGAAGACCATCTGCACCAGGGGGGCGTTGCGGACGACCCGGAAGCCCGCCGGGTTGTGCACCACCAGGAGGGCCTGGGAACGCCCGTGGTAGCCGGCGTCCCACACCGCATTGTGGACGCTCACCCCGCACCGGAGGAGAGTGGAGCGGGGCCAGGCCAGGGCCATCAGGTCCAGGGGGAGACGCACCACCTCATTGAAGGTAAGGAGGTAGGCCCCCGGCGCCAGGGTCAGTCCCCCGTCCTCCTCAAAGGGCAAGGGGCGAGTAGGGGCCACCTCCCGCTCCCGTCCCGGCCCCACCCGCCCCGGCCCTGCAAAGGACGCCACATCCCGCAGGGTCAGGTCAAAGCCGTGGGGCTGGAGTTGAGCGGACAGGTCTATCCATCCCTCCACTAGGGGGGGCGTGGCCAGCAGGAGTTCCCGAATGGCGGACCGCTCCAGCACGGCGCCCGGTATCATTCCGCCCCCTGGGGGAGTGGGCCGGCATTCCCCCGCCACTGCAGGAGCAGGGCCAAAGCGTGGGGCGAAAGGCCCGCTGGCGGTCGGCGCTCCGCCGGCGCGTAGCGCAGGCACTGGGAGGCGGGGAGGGTGGCCCGGCGAAGGGGCTTCACCGTGCAGGCGTAGGCGTAGATGCAGTAATGGGGGATGCACACCGTCCATCGGGCAGGCGCCTGGCGCACTCTGCACCCCGTTCCGCTGGCAGGGTCCAGCCTCACAAATAGTCTTAGGGCTATCCTGCTGCCTAAGCCCTGGCCGTGTCAAGGGCAAAAACGCCCGAAAAGGAGGTCTGCCCCTGCCCTGCGGCCCGGGAGAAGGCTCCCTAAGGGGATGGGGGGTAGGTGTTCTCTGCGGCGGCGGTTTACAGGTGGAGCACCACCATCTTCTCTTCCGTCATCTCCCGGATGGCGTATTTGGGGCCTTCCTTGCCGAAACCGCTCTCCTTCACCCCCCCGTAGGGCATCAGGTCCGCCCGCCACTGGGGGCCCCAGTTGATGTGCAGATTGCCCGCCTCCACCTCCCGTGCGAAGCGCATGGCCCACTCCAGGTTCTGGGTGAAGATGCCCGCCGAGAGGCCGTAGATGCTGTCGTTGGCCAGGGCGATGGCCTCCTCAATGGAGTTGACAGGGGTAAGGGCCACGGCGGGGCCGAAGAGTTCCTCGCAGGAGATGCGCATCCGGGGGCTGACATCCGCCACCACGGTGGGGGTAACGAAGGCCCCATGCCGTTCGCCCCCCGTTACCAGGCGGGCACCCCCCTGCACCGCCTCCTGTATCCAGGCGTGCACCCGCACCGCGTCCCTCTCCAGCACCAGGGGGCCCATGCGGGTGCTCTCCTTCAGGGGGTCGCCCCAGGTGATGGCCTCCACCGCCGGCTTCAGGGCGTCCACCAGGTCGGCATAAATGGGCCGAAGGGGAATGACCCTCTGGGTGCTGATGCACACCTGCCCGGCGTTGCTATAACCCGTGGCCACAATGCCCTCCACTACCCGCTTCAGGTCGGCGT
>BEHZ01000145.1 GCA_002923335.1 bacterium HR23
GCCTTTGAGCGGGCGGGATGCCCCCTGCCCGACCTGTTCCTCACCTGTCGCAACTTCATCCCCCTAGCGCGGGGGCTGGGCTCCAGTAGTTCGGCCATTGTGGGAGGGCTGGTGGCGGGCAACGCCCTTATGGGCTATCCTCTCTCCTCGCAGGACCTCCTGGAACTGGCCACCGAGATGGAGGGGCATCCCGACAATGTGGCTCCTGCCCTGTTGGGGGGGTGCCAAATTGTCGTGCGGGACAATGGGCACCTCTATACCGCTTCTGTGCCTCTGCCGGAGGACCTGCGGGCGGTTATTCTGATTCCCGACCAGCCCATGCCCACTCAGCACGCCCGTGCGGTGCTTCCCCCCCAGGTGAGCCGTGGGGATGCGGTGTTCAACCTGGGGCGGGTTGCTCTGCTGGTAAACGCCTTCCACAGGGGGCGCTGGGAGGACCTGCGCCTCGCCACCCAGGACCGCCTTCACCAGCCGGCCCGTCAGGCTCTCTTCCCCGCCATGCCCCTGATCTTCAAGTCCGCCCTGGAGGCGGGGGCTTTGGGGGTTTTCCTATCGGGGGCAGGTTCCAGCATCATCGCCCTGACCCGGGGGCGGGAGATGACCATCGGCTACGAAATGCTGGACATGGCGAACAAGGCGGGGGTAAGCGCCACGGTGCAAGTCACCCGCCCCTGGCCCCGTGGGGCCGAGGTGGTCGCGGAGGAGTAGGGGGCTTTCGGGGGCCGGGGGCTTCCGAAGGGGCCGAAACCCCGCCGGCCAGCGCCAGGGCCTCCTGACGGAAGGAGGCGAGGCGCTCCAGCACCCAGGTGAGGCTGGTCGGCCAGCGCCCTCGCAAGGCCAGGCGAATGGTCTCCTGTCCCACCCGGGCCACGGGGGAGAGGCGCTTCTGCAGGGCCGGCTGGGCACCCCCCATCGGCTCCCGTAGGCGCAGGACGATATCTTCCCCCTCTTTGGCGATGCTTTGCACCCCGGCCTTTAGGGCCAGCGCCCGCCAGTGGAGCACCTGCAGGAGGTTCTGTGCCTCCGGTGGGAGGGGGCCGTAGCGGTCCCCCAGTTCCTCCTCCAGGTCGTGTATCGCCTCTGGGGTCTGGAGGCTCGCCATGCGCTGGTAGAGGGCGACCCGTTGGGCCTGGTCGGGCACATAGGTGTGGGGCAGATAGGCCGAGAGGGGGAGGTCTATGTTCACAAGGGGGCGTGGGGCTGTGCCCGCCTCTTCCCAGGGACGCCCCTCCGCTTTGGCCTTGAGTTCCTCCACCGCCTCCTGGAGCATCCGCAGGTAGAGGTCCCACCCCACGGCGTAGATGTGTCCGCTCTGCTGTGGCCCCAGGAGGTTTCCCGCCCCTCGTATCTCCAGGTCCTTCATAGCGATGCGGAAACCCGCTCCCAGTTCGCTGGCGGAGAGGATGGCCTTCAGCCGAGCCTCTGCCTCGGGGGTGAGGCGTATCCCCTTGGGAACAAGGAAATAGGCATACGCCTGCTGGCCGGCCCGCCCCACTCGCCCCCGAAGTTGGTGCATCTGGGAGAGGCCCAAAAGATGGGCACGCTCGGCGATAAGGGTGTTGGCGTTGGGCAAATCCAGCCCCGCCTCTATAATGGTGGTGCACACCAGCACATCCACATCGCCCCGGCGGAAGCGCTCCACCACCTCGCCCAAAGCCTCCGTGGCCAGGCGACCGTGGGCGACGGCGATGCGTGCCTGGGGCACCAGGCTCTGCAGGCGACGGGTAACGGCGGGGAGGTCGCGGATGCGGTTGTAGAGGTAGAACACCTGCCCGCCCCGAGCCAGTTCCCGCAGGATGGCCTCCCGCACCAGGTCGTCGCTGTATTCTGAGACGAAGGTCTTAACGGGTTGACGCATATCGGGAGGGGTGCGGATAAGGCTCACTTCCCGCAGGCCCCCCAGGGCCATGCCGAGGGTGCGGGGGATAGGGGTGGCGGTGAGGGTGAGCACATCCACCTGGGTGCGCAGGCGCTTCAGTCGCTCCTTCTGGACCACGCCAAAGCGGTGCTCGTCGTCTATCACCACCAAACCCAGGTCTTTGAAGCGCACATCCTTGCTGAGGAGGCGATGGGTGCCGATGACCAGGTCTACCTCGCCCCGTGCCAGGCGCTGGAGAGTCTCCTTCTGCTCTTCCAGGGGCACCAGGCGGGTCAGCAGGGCGATGCGGACCGGGAAGGGGGAGAAGCGCTCTCTGAAAGTATCGTAGTGTTGTAGGGCTAGGATGGTGGTGGGCACCAGCACCGCAACTTGCTTGCCGTCCATAATGGCCTTGAAGGCGGCCCGCACCGCCACCTCTGTCTTGCCGAAGCCCACATCCCCGCACACCAGGCGGTCCATAGGACGGGGGGCTTCCATGTCCCGCTTCACATCTTCTATGGCGGAGAGTTGGTCGGGGGTCTCCACATAGGGGAAGGCGTCCTCCAGTTCCCTTTGCCAGGGGGTATCGGGGCTGAAGGCGTGGCCGGGCACTACCTGCCGGCGGGCGTAGAGGTCAAGCAGGTCTTTAGCCAGTTCCTGCACCGCCGTCCGCACCCTCTGTTTGGTGTGGGCCCACTCGGGGCTCCCCAACCGAGAGAGGGGTGGAGGCTGGTCGGTGGGCGCATAGTAGGGGGAGACACGGTCGATCTGCTCCACCGGGACATACAGTTTGGCCCCCTCGGCGTATTCCAGCACCAGGTAATCCCGTGTCCCCTCGCCCGCCTGTCGGCGCTGGATACCCAGAAAGCGCCCGATGCCGTATTCCACGTGCACCACATACCGCCCGGGGGCTATCTCCGCCAGGAACGCCTCGGCGCGGCGGGGTGCAGCAGGAGGAGCAGGGGCCGGGGTGGGACGGGTGCGTTTCACGACGCCGAAGAGTTCCTTGTCGGTGAGGAGGGCCAGGGGGCCGTCGGGCAGGGCGACCTGCGTCCCTTCGGTAAGGGCTCCCTGCACCAGGAGCACCTCCCCTGGCCGAAGGGGAGCGTAGGCTTCGGAGCGGATGCCCACGCCCTGCTCCCGCAGGAACTCGGCGAGGCGCTGGGTGTGGTGGGTAACCAGCACCGTGCGCCCCCCCTTCTGGCGATGTTCCTGGAGCCAGTGGGCGAAGGTGGGCAGTCGACCGCTGAAGGCGGGGGGGAGGGAGAAATCGGTGGGTGTCAGCAGGAAGGGGCGGTTTTCGGGCTGGTCGGCCCCCCAGGGGTCCAGGAGGAGGCGGGTGGGGAAGGCGTCCAGCAGGGGGCGGAGGGCATCCCAGGCCAGGTGAGGTGGGGGGAAGGTAGGGGGCAACTCCCCCTGGGCGATGCGCCGCTCCCGAAGGGCGCGGGCCTGCCCCTCCCACGCCAGGGCGCTTTCGGCCACCCGATGGGGGCGCAGGATGGCCAGGAGACCTTCCTGGGGAAGGTAGTGGAGAAGGCTAGAAGGGTTGAAAAAGCCGGCGTAAAGCCCCCCCTCGGGGAGGACCTCGCCGGCGAAGAGGCGGGCCAGGTCGTCCCGTATGCGCTCCAGGGCAAGGGAAGGCTCTTGCCCCTCCAGGGCCTGCAGGAACGCCTGGGCAGGTTGGGTGTCGGCGAGGGCTGGGAGCACCTCCTGGGCGGGGAGCACCAGCAGCCCCTCGCAGGGGCCGGTGGAGCGCTGGGAGAGGGGGTCAAAGGAGCGCATGCTCTCCACGGTGTTGCCGAAGAACTCCAGGCGCACCGGGAGGGAGGCCCCTACGGGGAAGATGTCCATAATGCCTCCCCGCAGGCTGAAGGTGGCGGGGCCTTCCACCAGGTCTACCCTCTGGTAGCCCAGGGCGAGAAGACGCCGTGCCAGGCTTTCGGGGGGATAGTCATCGCCGGGGTGCAGGGTGAAACGGGCGGAGGCGAAGGCGCTGGGGGGTGGAAGGCGGTGAAGG
>BEHZ01000146.1 GCA_002923335.1 bacterium HR23
GGGCATAAAGACGGTGGCCGTGCCATCAAAGAGGAGGATGCGCCCATCCACCAGGGGCTTCTTCAGGAAGTAGCAGGCGTCGTTGAGGAGGTAGCGGGTGGGGAAGTTGTCGGCCCCGTTGACCACGATATCGTAGCGCCCGATGATGTCCAGGGCGTTTTCGGAGGTGAGGCGGGTCTCGTGGACCTCCACCCGCACATCGGGGTTGTAGTCTCGGATACTCTCCACGGCGGAGAGGACTTTGGGGCGGCCGACATCGTGGGTGTGGTGGAGGATCTGGCGCTGGAGGTTGGAGAGGTCGACTACATCAAAATCCACAATGCCCAGGGTGCCCACGCCCGCCAGGGCCAGGTAGACGGCGGCGGGGGAACCCAGGCCCCCCGCGCCCACAATGAGGACCCGTGCCTGGCGGATTTTCCGCTGGCCGGCGCTTCCCACCTGGGGCATAATGATGTGCCGGCTGTAGCGCTTCACCTGTTCCGGCGTCAGGATGATGGGCGGGGTTGTTGGGGTCATCTCGTGCTCACCTCACTGCGTTGTTGCCACGAAAAAGCCCCGTCCCAGCGCATGCTGGCGCTGGAAGCGGGGCACATCCCGGGCGTGCCGATGCTAGATCTGATACAGGCCCCTGGTGGACAGTTGCCGTTGGCGATTGGCCAGGTCGGCAATGCTGGTGGAACTGAGCACGCTCTGGACCGCTTCCTCTACGGAACGCCAGATCTGGCGCTGGGCGCAGGCGCTGGAGAGGATACACTCCGAGGGCTCGTCCAAACAGTCCAAGGGGGCCGAGGTGCCTTCCAGGGTGCGCATGACCATCTCCAGGGTGATTTCATGGGGCGGGCGGGCGAGCATATGGCCCCCCTGGGGGCCACGCCGGCTCCGCACAAGGCCCGACTTATTGAGGATGCTGAGCAGTTGGTCCAGGTATGGCTCGGGGATGTTCTGGTGGGCGGCCACATCTGCGGTGGGCACCGGCCCCTCGCCATAGCGCTGGGCCAACTCCACCAGTGCACGCACCCCGTAGTCCACTTTCATGGAGACCCGCATCGTCCCTTCCCCGTCCCAGGCTCTCTGTTACCCTTCGCAAAATAATAATGCGTCAACAACTCAACATTGTCAAGAGGGGGGTGGAAGGGGTGTTTGGGGGGATCAAGGCCCGGCTCCTTGGGGGTTACCTTGCGGAGATGGGGGAGGAGACGGCTGAAAAGGGGGTGTTCCTGGAGGCCTTGGCCGACAACCTGAGGGTGCTGCTGTCCCTCCTTTTGGGGCTTCTGGGCCGGAGGGGCCTGGGGACCACCCCCGCCACCCAAGCCCCCGGCCTCCCCTTCGCCTACACCTGATTTGCAGGACAACCCCACTTTCGGGATGAACTGGGGGCATCCGCTACGGGGTTTGCAGGAAGGGCCGTAGGGCGTTGAGGATGTCCTCTACCCGCATAGGGCCGACGAACTTTTTCACCAGGATGCCCTGCCGGTCAACGATGAACTTCTCGGGGATTCCGGTTACCCCATAATCCAGGGCGATGCGCCCCTTTGGGTCCGGGCCGTTGGGGTAGGAGACCTGGAAGCGCTCGATGAAGGCACGGGCATCCTGCTCCTTGTCCCATACATTGACGCCGACGAACTCCACCGGGAGGCCTTGGGCCCTCAGGTCCCGGTAGGCCTGCGCCAGGGCGGGGGCTTCGGCGCGGCAGGGGGCACACCACGACGCCCAGAAGTCCACCAGCACCACCTTACCCCGTAACCCCCCGAGTCGGACCCGACGCCCGTCAAAGGTGGTGAGGGTGAAGTCGGGGGCGGGGCGGGGGCGGATGGCCACCTCCCCCAGGACGGTGCGCACCGCCACATTGGCTGGCAGGCCACCGCTTTTCCCCATGCTCCATGCCAACACCCCCACCAGGATCAGAAAGGGCACCAGGAAGCCCAGGAGCAGGGGCCAGCGGCGGCGCATCCCTTATCCCCCTGCCTGGGCGGGCGAGGGTGGTCGGCGCAGAGCCCACACCAGAACCCCCAGGAGCACCGCCCCCAGCAAAGCCGAGGGGAGCACGACCACCAGGGGAGGGCGTCCCAACGCCTCCATCAGACGCAGGGGCCATGGGGGCTGGGGCAGTCCCACCAGCCGGAAGGACACCCCTTCCCCTGCCCCTACACCCTGCGCCTCCAGGATGCGGTAGATGCGCCCGCCGATGGTGGCAGGCCCCTGGGGGGCCAACAGGGGGCTTTCCACCCGTGCCAGGTCCTCCGGCACCATGAGGCGGAACACCCCTGCCCCGTGGGGCATGCCCAGGGTGAACTCCACCGTATCCCTCTGATACACCACACGATAGGTGAAGAGCACCTCGTAGCGTCCGGGGGGCACAGGGGAGGTCAGGGCGAAGCCCCTGTCCACCCGCACCACCTCTCCCCCGGGGGGGAAGGTGCCCGCCACGTCCAGCCCCTCCGCCTCCGGGGGCAAAGAGAAGCGCAGGAGGCCCATGGGCAGGCGCTCCATATCGGGCACGGCAGTGCGGTCGGTGGGGTTCTCCACCTGCACCGCCTCCAGGAACTCCAGGAGACGACGGCGGGGGTCGGCCCCCGTTGCCACCAGGGTAATGGAGGGGAGGTGCAGGGCGTCTACCCCAGGGGCCTTCTCATAGATGGTCAGCACCAGGGGTCTTTCCCAGGCGTCGGCCCCCTGGGCGACAGCGCTGTAGACGACCCCTTGATAGGATGTGCTCACCAGGTAGGCCAGGTCAGCCCCCTGGGGCACCCCCTCAAATCGGAAAGAGCCGTCCGCTCCGGCGGTGGTGGTGCGGGTGTCCACCAGGGTGCGCCTCTGCACGATCTCCAAGGTAACGGGCAAGTCGCTGGGCACCTGGCCCCCGGCCGTGCCGTTGACGATGCGCCCCTCTATGGCCGTCCCGCCCTGAGCGAGGGTGGAGAGGGGGAAGAGGGTCAGGCCTACCCACACCGCCAGGAAAAGCGCCCCAGCCCTCACTGTTCCCTCCCCCTTTCAGGAGGGGAGAGACCACCCGCCATGGACGAGGGAACGGCCCCGGGCAGGGGAATCCCCTGCCGTTCCCGCAGGGCCTTCAGCACCCGGGCCAACTCTAGGCGCAGGGCTTGCACGCGCTCCTCTGCCTCCTGTGGCGGGATACGCCCCAGGTCGGCATCCGTTTGCACTGCTACCATCTCGTCTAGCAGGGCGTTCCAGCGTGCCTCCAGAGCGGAGAGGTCCTCCGGCGGAGTGGGGCGTGAGCGAGGCCGGCGCCGACGCAGGAAAGGCCACAGCACCACCAGAGCGCTTACCAGGGCAAGGATAACCCCCACGAGAAAGGCCACGGTGCCCCCTAGGGCCGTGCCGGTTGGGTTACAGGCCCCTCGTATTGGTAGGCCATGGCGGGGGCAGTGCGCCTCTGGGGCCAGAGGGAGATGACTACTCCCAGCACTGCCAGCGGCCCCGCCCCGAACCACATCCACCACACCATGGGGTTGACCAGGATGCGGAAGAGCACGCTCCCATCCTCCTGGAACTCGCTGGCGATGATGTAGAGGTCCTGGGCAGGGGTGGAGCGGATGGCGGCGCGGGTAGCCGACACCGCCCCAATGGGCGAGTTAGGGAAAAAGGCCGTCCACGGTGTAGCCAGGCCCAGGAACTTCCCCTCCCGAAAGACCGCCAGCGTGGCCAACCGCTCCTCCCTATCTCCCCTCTCGTGGTGGCGTGTCGCCAGAAATTGGAGCGTCCACCCTTCTACGGTTACCTCCTCCCGGGGCTTCAGCACGACATCCCGCTGGACGCTGTAGAAGGTGGAGGCGGTAACCCCCAGGCCCAGGACCACGATGCCCAGGTGCACCATATAGCCCCCATACCGGGAGCGGTTGCT
>BEHZ01000147.1 GCA_002923335.1 bacterium HR23
GGGGGGGGGGGGTCTTTGGGGCGGGGGGGTGGGGGGCGCCAGGGGGGGGGGGGTCTGGGTCGGGACGGAAGGGGGTGGGGCCTCTTTGCCCGTAGCCTGGGGGGTCTGGGGGGCGCTCCGCTGGGCCTTCTGCTCTCGCAGAAGGGTGATCTCCCGCTCCAGGGCAACCCGGAAGTAAGAGGTATACTCCCCCAATCGGCGGTAACGCTGGTAGCGCAGTTTCAGCAGGCGGTCAGGGTTGTCCCAAGGGAGGCTGGATAGCGCCCGCAGGATGGCCCGTTTCAGGTAGCCGGACGCCTGGGCCAGGTCGGCCTCGGGTCCGCCCGAAGGCTCCGGGACAACGGCGTCCACGAGACCGCTCTCCACACAGTCCCTGGCGGTCAGGTGCAGGGCAGTGGCGGCTTCGGGGGCACGATCGGGCGCACGGAACATGAGCTCCGCCGTCTCCTCGGGCGAGGCGGGGGAGAGGATGGCTCCCTCCTGCATCAGGAGGCGGTCCGTTGCCCCCAGGGCCAGGGCCGATTCCGCTCCCCCTTCTCCTATAACCACGCCGACGGTGGGCACGGGGAGGCCCAGCAGGAGGGCGAGGGTCTCTGCCAGGGCGAATCCTATCCCCTCCCGTTCCGCCTCCACGGTGCGGGCAGGCCCCAGGGTGTCAACAAGAGTGACCACGGGGAGGCGCAGTTCCCCTGCCAGGCGCAGGGCACGCTGGGCTTTGCGCAACCCCTGAGGGGTAGTGGCCGAGGGGCCGGCCGGCGACCGCTGATGGGCCACCACCACCACGCTCCGCCCCTCCAGGCCCCCAATGCCACAAAGGATATCCTGGGCGTTGGTGCCCAGGCGGTCGCCCCCCAGTTCTATGAAGGGGCTAAAGAGGTGCTCCAGGTAGGCCCGTGCCCCGGGGCGCTGAGGGGAGCGGGCCTTCTGCACCACCTCCCACGCCGCAGGGGAGGTCGGCTTGGGGTCGCGACCCCTGGGCTTCTTGAACGGCTCTCGCACCCCCTCGCCGGCCAGGAGGGCCAGAAGGGTGGTCAGGGTCTCCCGCTCTTCACGGCGGTCTACGATGCGGTCAAGGTAGCCCAGGGCCTGCAGGCCCTCGGCGGAGTGGACACCCTCCACCTGCCAGGGTTTGCCCTCCTGCAGGAGCGCCTGGCGGGGAGCAAGCCCCAGCACCGCCCCCGGCTCCGCCAGGAGGATGTGGGCCAGGGGCACAACGCTGGCGAAGGCCTGCCCCGTTACGGGGCTGGCGCACAAGCAGAGGAAAGGGAGACCTGCCGACCGGAAGCGGTTGATGGCCGACACCGCCTTGGCCATCTGGGCCAGGGAGAGGGGTCCCTCCTGCACCCTTGTCCCTCCGCTGGTGATGCACGCCACCACGGGGCGCTTGCGCCGGCGGGCGTATTCAAAGGCCAGGGCGGTCTTTTCCCCCACCACGCATCCCATCCCCCCACCCAGGAAGGAGAAGTCCAGCAGGAGGAGCACCGCCTTGATGCCTCCGATTTTGCATTTCCCCACCACCGCCGCCTCGGTGAGGCCGGTGCGTTTCTGCTCCCGAAAGAGGCGTTTGCGATAGGGCACTTTTCCCTCAAAGGAGAGGGGGTCCAGGGAGGTTACCCGCCGATACTTCTCCTTGAAGGAGCGGGGGTCCGTCAGGAGGGCGATGCGCTCCCGGGCGGTCAGGGCGTAATGCCACCCGCACGCCCCGCACACTCGCCACTGGCGGTAGGCGTCGTCGGCCGAAAGGTTCGCCCCACAGTTCAGGCACCGCTCCAGGCGGAGGGGTGTCCACTGCTCTTGCTTCTTGCGTTGGAACACCAAACCCAAAAGGCCACCCACCATACTGCTCTATTCCTCCTCGTCCTTATCCCCCTCCTGGCGGTCGGATGGGGATGCCCCGGGCGTCTTCTCTTCCTCCAGGCGCTCCAGCAAGCGGGCAGCCCGGGGGTAGCCGATGCCCAGTTTCCGCTGGAGCAGGGCGACCGAGAGGCGTCCGTGGCGCTGGGCCAGGGCACGGGCACGCTCCAGCAACTCATCCTCTTCCCCAGCGGGGGGAATGGCCAGGTCCAGGGGAGGCACGGGCACGCCCTTCTGGGAGCGCCAGTGCTCTACCAAATGGTTCACCTCCTCATCGGAGACAAAGACCCCTTGCAGGCGCTTGGGTTTGGGCAGGTGCACGGGGAGGAAGAGCATGTCCCCTTTACCCAACAGTTTCTCGGCCCCGGCTCCATCCAGGATGGTGCGGGAGTCTACCTGGGAGGAGACGGCGAAACTGATACGACTGGGGAAGTTGGCCTTGATAAGGCCTGTGATGACATCCACCGAGGGGCGCTGAGTGGCGACGATAAGGTGGATGCCCACCGCCCGCCCCAGTTGCGCCAGGCGGCAGAGGCTCTGCTCCACATCTACCGGGGCGGACATCATCAGGTCGGCCAGTTCGTCGATCACCACCACCAGGTAGGGCATCTTCTCCCGGGGAGATTGGGCCTTGGCGTTGAACCCCTGGATATTGCGCACGCCCGCCGACTCCAGGCGCTTGTAGCGCTCCTTCATCTCGTGGATAAGGGCACGCAGGAGGGGCACCTCCTCCTCGCTCTCCACCACCACAGGGCGCACCAGATGGGGGATGCCGTTATAGGGGGTCAGTTCCACCCGTTTGGGGTCGGTGAGGAGCAGACGCAGGTCAAAGGGGGTGAACTGCATGAGCAGACAGCAGAGGATGGCATTGATGCACACACTCTTCCCGCTCCCCGTTGCGCCGGCGATGAGAAGGTGGGGCATATCGGTGAGGTCGGCCACCACCACCTCGCCCCCGCTTCCCTTGCCCAGGGCAATGGGGAGGTTGCCCTTGCGCTGGGCCTGGCGGAACTCCTCGCTCTCCATAACCGAGCGGAGGGTAACCACGGAGGGCTGGCTGTTGGGCACTTCCAGGCCGATAAAGGACTCCCCCGGCACGGGGGCCTCAAAGCGGATGCTGGGGGCTGCCAAAGCCATGGCCAGGTCCTTTTCCCTCTGCAGAATGGTGTCCACCTTCACACGGGTCTTCTGCTCGACCTGGGTGATAATAGGCCGGCCGTTCTTGTCCACCTTGGGGCGGCCGTCCTTGTCCCGCTCCCGCACCTCCCGCACCTTGCGCACCCACCCCGGCACCAGTCCGAAGAGGGTTACCACCGGCCCCGGACGTATCTCCTCCACCGTTACCTCAATGTTGTATTCGGCCAGGGTCTCCTCAATAAGGCGGGCCTTCTCCAGGTTCTCCTCTTCCGAGACAGTGCGCTCCTCCCGCTGGGCCAGCAGGGCGAGGTCGGGGAGGGCCCATCCCCCCAGGGATTGGGCGGAACGGCGCACCGCCGGCCCCACGCCCTCGGGGCGAGGTGGGGGCGATTCGGGCGTGCCGGGAGCGGTGCGTGGGGAGCGGCGCTCCCGCACCGTCACAGGAGCGGGGGGCTCCACCTCCCACAGGGGCACCGCTTCGCCCCGACGCCAGCGCCTCCATCCCCGCCAGGGAAGGCGGGCCAGAGCAACGCCCCCTTGCCAGATGAACCGATGGAGAGGCCACCGCTGGTAGGTCCGACGGGCGTGGCGCAGGAGCAGACGGGCAGGGCGTCGGCTACGGCGCACCAGACGCCAGGTGGCACGGGGAAAAGCCAGGGAGGAGGCGACCACCAGCACCCCTAGCAGGCGGGGGATACCTGTCCATAAAGAGCGGCCGGCTACCCACTCGCCCAAATGCCCACCCCAGCCCTCCCGGTAGAGGGCCAGGGCGCCGGCCCCTCCTATTACTACAACGAGGAAAGCCAGCCAAAGGTTCACCCGCAGAAGCCAGCGGGGGCGCACGCCCGCCAC
>BEHZ01000148.1 GCA_002923335.1 bacterium HR23
GTAGGCGCAGGGGAGGATGGACGGTTCCCTGTCTCTGCTCTCCCGCCTTGCCCGCCTCTACGGCGTCCTCACCGCCTATACCGACGCCTCCCGGCAGAGGCGTCAGCCTCCTCCAGAGTCCATCCTGGCCGTCCTGCAGGCCCTGGGTGCTCCCATCGCCTCGTGGCGAGACCTCCCTTCCGCCCTGCGCCACCGCCGACAGGAACTCTGGCAACAGGTCCTGGAACCGGTCCTGGTCGCCTGGAACGGCGCTCCCCCACCCCTCCGGGTGCACCTCCCCACCGCCCTCGCCGACGCCACCCTCGTCCTGCACCTGACGGAGGAGACCGGCGTGGAGCACCGATGGGCCTGGCGGGTGGAGGCCCTTTCCACCCGACGCACCGCAATGGTAGAGGGAACCCGCTACCTGGAGAAAGAGGTCATCCTTCCCCTCGCCCTCCCCTGGGGTTACCACCACCTGGTCCTGGAGGTTGAGGGGCGCAACGCCCGTGCCCTCCTCATTTCTACCCCCCGGGAGGCCTTCCTCCCCCCAGAAGGGGCGTTCCCCACCTGGGGGCTCTTCCTCCCCCTGTATGCGTTGCGCACCTGCCATACCTGGGGGAGCGGAGACTTTAGCGCCCTGGCTTCCCTGGTCCGGTGGGTGGCGAACCTCGGGGGCGGTATGGTAGCCACTTTGCCCCTGCTGGCCGCCTTCCTGGAGGAGCCTTGCCACCCCAGCCCCTATTCCCCGGTGAGCCGGCTCCTGTGGAACGAGTTCTATGTAGACATCCCCACCGTTCCGGAGTTGCAGGATTGCCCCGATGCCCGGGATCTGGTGGGCTCCCCCAACTTCCAGGCGAGCCTCCGGGCCTTCCGCTCTTCGCTCTTAGTGGACTACCGCTCCCAGATGGCTCTGAAGCGCCGGGTATTGCACATCCTGGCCCTGCACTTCCAGACCCGCCGCCCGTCCCAACGCTGGGAGGCGTTCCAGCGCTTCCTCCAGGAACACCGCCAGGTGGAAGACTACGCCCGCTTTCGTGCGGTGGGGGAACGATACGGCCACCCCTGGCGCACCTGGCCCCAGCCCCTTCGGAACGGCGCTGTTGGCCCAGGGGACTATGACCCCGCCAACGCCTTCTACCACCAGTATGTCCAGTGGTTGGCTCACCAGCAGATGGAAGCCCTTGCCCGCACCGCCCAAGAGAACGATACCCCCCTGCTCCTGGACTTCCCCTTGGGGGTGCACCCCGATGGCTACGATGCCTGGCGTGAGCGCGGCCTCTTCGTGGAGGGGGTATCCGTGGGCGCTCCCCCCGATGCCTTCTTCAGCAAAGGGCAGAACTGGGCCTTCCGCCCCCTGCACCCCCAACGCCTGCGCCAGCAGGGATATCGCTACTTCATCGCCAGCCTGCGCCACCTGCTCCCCTTCGCCGGCATCCTGCGCATTGACCATGTTATGGGCTTCCATCGCCTTTTCTGGATTCCCCAAGGGACGGAGGCCAAAGAGGGGGTGTATGTGCGTTACCCTGCTGACGAGTTCTATGCTCTCCTGGCCCTGGAAAGCCAACGGCACCGGGTCGTGGTGGTAGGGGAGGACCTGGGCACAGTGCCCCCGGAGGTGCGTCCGGCCATGTCCCGCCATCGCCTCTACCGTTCATACGTGCTCCCCTTCGGCCTCTCCCCCTCCCGCAGTCGGGCCATCGCCCCCGTGCCCGCCCAAGTTATCGCCTCCCTCAACACCCACGATATGCCCCCCTTTCTTGCCTTCTGGAAGGGCGAGGACATTCGGGACCGCAGGGCCCTCGGTCTGCTGGACGAAGCGGGCGTGGCACAGGAAAAGGCCCACCGTCAGGCGCTCCGAGACGCCCTCACCTCCTACCTCCTCCGGAAGGGATGGCTCAGGGGCGACCCCCAGGACCCTCGGGCGGTGCTGGAGGCGTGCCTGGCCTTCCTGGCACACAGCCCCGCCCACTTTCTGCTGGTGAACCTGGAAGACCTCTGGCTGGAGACAACCCCCCAGAATGTCCCCGGCACCTCCACAGAGCGCCCCAACTGGCGCCGGAAGGCCCGCTACACCCTGGAGGAGTTTTCTACCCATCCCCAGGTAGCGGGCACCCTGCGGATGCTCACCCTCGCCCGGCCCCCACGCGCGCCGAGGAGGCCCTCGCCATGAGCGATGAGGTCGTCGCCTACTTCTCCATGGAGATAGCCCTCCGCTCCGATATGCCCACCTACAGCGGAGGGCTCGGGGTGCTGGCCGGAGACACCCTGCGTGCCGCCGCCGATATGGGCGTCCCTATGCTGGGCGTTAGCCTGGTGCATCGCAAGGGCTACTTCCGTCAGCACCTGGGTCCCCACGGCGCCCAGTATGAAGAACCGGCCCACTGGACACCCGAGGCGCTCCTGGAACCGGTCCCCATACAGGTAACCCTCACCCTGGCGGGGCGTGTTGTGCACATCCGGGCGTGGCGCTATGAGATAAAGGGTGCCTCCGGCCGGAGCGTCCCCGTGTATCTCCTGGACACCGACCTGCCGGAGAACCACCCCCTGGACAGAGCCATCACCGACCACCTGTATGGCGGAGGACAACGCTATCGCCTGCGTCAGGAAGCGGTGTTGGGGCTGGGTGGGGTGGCCCTCCTGCGGGCTTTGCACCAACCGGTGCGCCTCTACCATCTCAACGAGGGACACACTGCCTTTGTCCCCCTCGCCCTGCTGGAGGAGCGCCTGACCCAAACGGGCCGGTCATTGCCCACCCCCGAAGACCTGGAGGCCGTCCGCTCCCGATGCGTCTTCACCACCCATACCCCCGTCCCCGCCGGCCACGACCAGTTCCCTCTCCCCCTGGTGGCCCGAGTGCTGGGGGCGCATCGCTCCGCCCTCCTGCAGGCCACCGGGTCCGCCCTGCAGGACACCCTGAACATGACCCATCTGGCCGTGCGCCTGTCGGGCTGGTGTAACGCCGTCTCCGCCCGCCATCGGGAGGTAACCCAGGCCATGTTCCCAGAAACGCCCATAACCGCCATCACCAACGGCGTCCACACCCCTACCTGGGTATCGCCCCCCTTCCAGCGCCTCTACCACCGCTACCTTCCCGGCTGGGACAGAGACCCCTTCCTCCTGCGCCACGCCCTCTTCCTTCCCCTGGAGGAAGTGTGGCAGGCCCATAAGGAGGCGAAGGGGGAACTGCTGGCGGAGGTGAAGCGCCGAACGGGCCGACGGCTCGACCCCCAAGTCTTCACCATTGGCTTTGCCCGCCGGGCCACGGGCTACAAGCGCATGGACCTGCTTTTTACGGATGTGGAGCGCCTGCGGCGGATAGTAGAACGAGGGGGGCGCTTCCAGGTGGTCCTGGCAGGCAAGGCCCACCCCAAGGACACCGAGGGCAAAGCCCTTATCCACAAGGTCTTCCAAACGGCCACTGCCCTGGCCCCCGTCATCCCCGTCGTCTACTTGGAGGAGTATGATATGGCCCTGGCAGGCAAACTCTGCGCCGGCGTGGATCT
The DNA here is from genome assembly GCA_002923335.1 of bacterium HR23. Lineage (GTDB taxonomy): Bacteria > Chloroflexota > Dehalococcoidia > Lucifugimonadales > HRBIN23 > HRBIN23. Next base: position 3,486 of record BEHZ01000148.1, read on the forward strand.
GTGGCTGAACACGCCCCGCAAGCCCCTGGAGGCGTGTGGCACCAGCGGGATGAAATGCGCCCTTAACGGCGTCCCCAGCCTCAGCGTCCTGGATGGGTGGTGGCTAGAGGGGCATATAGAGGGGGTTACGGGATGGGCCATCGGCAGGCGGGAGCCGGAAAGCGACCCCCAGCAGGAGGCCCACGACCTCTACGACAAACTGGAGCGGGTCATCCTCCCCATGTTCTACCGTCAACCCCGGGCCTACATGCAGGTGATGCGCAATTCCATCGCCTTCAACGCCCCGCAGTTCAGCGCCCACCGCATGCTCCCAGAATACCTGGCCACCGCCTACGCCCCC
>BEHZ01000149.1 GCA_002923335.1 bacterium HR23
AGAAGGCCAGCAGAGCAGGGGCGTGCTTAAGCAGACCCCCGATATACCACAGCCCTATCTGGGAGAACCCTGCATACCCCTCACCGGCGAAGAGGTTGACCCCGTTGCGCCACAGGGACTGGTGGGTGTGCATGCCCGAGCCGTTATCCCCAAAGAGGGGCTTGGGCATGAAGGTGGCCACTTTGCCATGGCGACGGGCCACGTTCTTGACGATGTATTTGTAGATGAGGACATTGTCGGCGGTGCGCACCAGGGTATCGTAGCGGAAGTCAATTTCCGCCTGCCCTGCGGTAGCGACCTCGTGGTGGTGCTTCTCCACCTGGATGCCGAAGCCCGCCAGTTTCAGGGAGATCTCCGAGCGGATGTCCTGGAAGGTATCGGTAGGGGGAACGGGGAAATATCCCTCTTTGTGGCGGGGGCGGTAGCCCAGGTTCAGGTTCCCCCGTAGGTCCCGCTCCTTCCCGCTGTTCCAGATACCCTCATCGGAATCCACTTCGTAAAACCCACTGTGGGCGTTCTGGTCAAAGCGGACGCTGTCAAAGATGAAGAACTCCAGTTCTGGCCCCCAGTAACTGGTGTCCGCCAGACCGGTGCGTTTCAGGTAGGCCTCCGCCTTCTGGGCCACATACCGGGGGTCCCGGCTGTAGGGGGCCGGGCGGTTCCATCCGCCTCCATGGGGGTCTACCACATTGCAGAGGAGGGAAAGGGTGGGGATGGTGAAGACGGGGTCGAGGGCGGCCGTCGTGGGGTCGGGCACTAGGAGCATATCGCTCTCGTGGATAGCCTGGAATCCCCGGATGCTGGAGCCGTCGAACCCCGTCCCCTCGCTGAAGAGTTGCTCCGTGAGTTCCTCCACAGGAATGGTCAGGTGTTGCAGGACTCCTGGCAGGTCGCAGAACTTCAAGTCCACCATCTTGACCCCGTGGTCCCGGGCGAAGCGTATCACCTCTGCCGGGGTTTGGGGCCGTCTGCCCCCTGTGGGGCCAGCGCCGCTTGCTGCTGTCATGTCCGCTCCTCGCTTGTGCTCTTTTTCACATATTATCCCAAGGCGGTTTCCAGGGTGTTGCTAAAGTGTTACAGCCCTGTTACAAAGGGGCTAGCCCTGGGCACGGCGCAACCGGATGGGCAGGGCCACCCACGCCCCTACCAGCGCCAGGAAACTCACCAGGCTTACCAGCGTCTCCACAGCCATGGCACCCTCCTCCTTTCCGGGTTTGTGCTTTTTATCACAGTATTACCCAGGGGTGTTTCAGACCTGTTACCAGAGTGCTACAGGGCTGTAACAACCTGCGAAAAACAAGCCATCCCCCCTTCACCCAGGGGGATGGCCCGACGAGGAGCGGAACGGGTTTACAGGGCCTGGTCGCCCCGCTCCCCCGTGCGCACACGAATGGCGTCTTCCACGGGGATGATGAATATCTTGCCGTCTCCGATGTTGCCCGTGCGGGCGTTCTGGATGATGACGCTAATGACCTGCTCCACGGCGGAATCGGGCACCACCAACTCCAGTTTCACTTTGGGGAGCATATCCACCACATAGCGCTCCCCGGCCCGCCCCTGATACACGACGCCCCGCTGGCTCCCCCGGCCCGTTACATTCACCACGTTCAGCCCCACAAACCCCGACGCTGCCAGGGCGTCCTTTACCCGCTCTAGACGCTCCGGACGGATGATAGCCTCCACCTTCTTCATCTTGACCGCTCCTTTACAGTTTGTAGGCTACTTCGCCGTGCTGGGTGATGTCCAGCCCCACCTCCTCCTCCTGGGGAGAGACTCGCAGGCCCACCAGGCGGTCCAGCACTTTCAGGATAACGAATGTCATGCCAGCGGCGAAGGCCCAGGTGGCCAGGACCGCCACCACCTGCCTCCACAGGAGGCCCGGCCCGCCGAAGAAGAGGCCATCGGCCCCCGCCGGGTTCACGGCGGTGCTGGCGAACAACCCCGTGGCGATGGCCCCCCATGTGCCTCCGACGCCGTGCACCGCCCACACATCCAGGGCGTCATCCACCCGCTTCCAGCCAGCACGCCAGCGGGCCGCCAAATAGCACAGCGCCCCTGCCACCAGACCTATGATACCGGCGGGCATCGGCCCCACGAAGCCCGACGCCGGAGTAATGGCCACCAGCCCCGCCACTGCCCCCGACGCTGCGCCCACGACGCTGGGAGTTCCCCCCAGCCACCAACTCATGGTCATCCAGGAAAGAGCAGCCATCGCAGCAGCCGTGTTGGTAACCACAAAGGCGCTGGTGGCCAGAGGGCTGGCCGATATGGCGCTCCCCGCATTGAACCCGAACCACCCGAACCACAGCAGGGCAGCGCCCAGCACCACGAAGGGCACATTGTGCGGCTCCTTCGGCTCCTTCCCATACCCAAGCCGTGCCCCCACCACCAGCGCAGCCACCAGAGCCGACACTCCGGAGGAGATGTGCACCACCGTCCCCCCGGCGAAGTCCAGCGCCCCCAGGTTGCGGAGCCACCCCCCTACCCCCCAGACCCAGTGGGCCAGAGGCACATACACCAGGGTTGACCACAGCAGGATGAAGAGCAGGAAAGCCTTGAACCTGAAGCGCTCCGCAAAAGCCCCGGTAATAAGAGCCGGGGTAATGACGGCGAACATCAACTGGAAGACCATATAGGCCTGGTGGGGCACCGTCGCCCCGTAGTCGGGGTTCGGCTCGCCCCCTACCCCCCGCAGGCCCAACCACTCCAGCCCGCCGATGATGTGCCCCTTGTCGGGGCCAAAGGCCAGGGAATACCCCCACAGCACCCACGCCACGCTAATGAGGCAGATGGTGAGGAAACTGTGCATAATGGTGGAGAGCACATTCGTCCTCCCCACCAGCCCCCCGTAGAAGAAGGCCAGCCCCGGCGTCATCAACAACACCAGCGCCGACGCCACCAGCAGCCACGCCGTGTCCCCGGGGTTCACCTCGGCCGTTTGCCCGGCGGAGACCACCACATGGGACAACACAGAGAAGGTATCCATACGCCCTCCCTCTTGGGATGTTTTTCACAAACAGCATCCCGCAAGGGTGTTTCGCAGGCGTTTCAGGGGTTTTGCCCTTTTGTTACGAGACCCCCGGCACCCTATCGGTGGCGTGTATCGCTCCGTGCCCCCGTCAGCCCCACCAGCCACCTCAGCAGACGCCACCACGCCGGCCCTCCCCTCGCCTTCACCGCCTCCACCAGCCCCCGCAGACGCTCATCGGCGCCCTCCAGCAGGGGACGGCCGTGGCCGGGACACGCTTTCTCAAAGGATAGCCCCGCCAACCGCTCCAGGGAACGCATATATGCCTCCGGGTCGTGGATGGGCAAGGGGCGAGCGAAGCGGGAGCGGGTGGTCAGGAGGGTATCCCCTGTGAAGAGCAGACCGTGCATCTCCAGCAGAAGACATATGCTCCCCGGCGTATGACCGGGAGTGTGGAGCACCCGCAGCCCCCCCAGGATGGGGAGCACCTGCCCCTCTTCCAGGAAGCCGTCCACCACAGGCCGAGGATAGCCCGGGATGGGGAAGTAGCGGGGCACCGTGTCCCCCCGTGCGGTAGGGACGGTATCTGCCCGATGCATATACACCTTCGCCCCCGTCTGTTGTTGCAGGTCGCCCGCCCCACCGTAATGGTCAGGATGCCCGTGGGTAACCAGGATGACCCGCAGGGCGAGAGGCTGGAAACCCAGGGCACGGATGCCTTCCAGAACCCGCGGCGCACCCCAGGGCAGACCGCTGTCAATGAGGGTCAGCCCCTCCTGCCCCACCAGCAGGTAAACATTGCACCCCGGCACCCGGGGAATCCGG
>BEHZ01000150.1 GCA_002923335.1 bacterium HR23
AGGGTGCCGGCAGACATCTTCTTCTACTACGGCAACGCCAAGGCCGAGGTGGGGGGAGCGATGTTTGATGAGTTGGAGGTGGAGCCTGGCGTCAAGGATATCTGGGTGCGCATCACCATCCCCGAGGAGATGAAGGGCGAGTGGGAAATCGGGTGCTTCGTGCCCGGCCACTATGAGGCGGGTATGCATACGACCCTTATCGTGGAGTAGCCTGCCCGCACCCCGCCAGCGGGCCGGGGTCCCCCTCCGGCCCGCTGGCCTTTTCCCCCACTTGACTTACTTCTCCCCCTTCTTGCGGGTTCGGCGGGGAGAGGAAGGCGCCCCTTTTGTAGGCACAGGGGCGGGGGGAGGCTTCTCGGGGACGCTCACCACCTCGCTAGCGAAGCACTCCAGCAGGGCTTCCCGCACCCCCTCCTCAAAGCGCTGGCGCTCCGCCGGCCGCAGGGGGCAAGGGATGTCCCGTGCCAGGCGTGCCCGGCGGGCCACCACTACACCACGGAAAACATCGTTGTCCGGCTCCACGGTCAGTTGCACCGACACCGCCTTCTCCTCCTCCCACTTCAAACTCCAGGTGCAATCGTAGCGTATATACTCCCTGCCCGCCAGAGAGGGGGAGAGGCCGGGGATGCCCTCTAGGCCGGGCGCCAAAGGGGCGTTCTCCCGGCGGGTGTGTGCCCCTCGGGTGGTATCCACCTCCCCCTTGCCTCCCAGGAGACCCCTGTTCAACTCCTCAAGAAGGGTGCAGAGGAAGGAGTCCACCTCGTCTGCCAGGAGCCACAGGCGGGCGACAGCGGGGGCGTGCTGGGGGACCGCTAGGGGAAACTGCCGGCGCACCCGCTCCAGGAAGGCCAGCGCCTCCTGCTGGTAGGCTACCAGCCGACGGGCACGCTCAATCCACGCGGAAAGGGTTTCGGACACGGTGCGCCTCACCAGTAAGTAAGATATCTCTGTGCCCAGTGTAGCAGATGGCCTTACAATAGAGGCAGGGGGGACTCAAGAGTGCGCATCGCCATTGAAACCCACGGGTGCAAACTGAACCAGGCCGACAGCGAGGCCCTGGCCCGGCGCTTCCGGGAACTAGGGCATCAGGTGGTTTGCCCAGAGGAAACCGCGGAGGTCTACATCCTCAACACCTGCACCGTTACACACACCGCCGACGCCAAGGCCCGCCAGGCCCTCCGCTCGGCCCACCGCAAGAACCCCCGTGCCCTCATTGTCGCCACCGGGTGCCTCGCCCAGCGAGACCCGGCAAGCCTGCGGGCTATTCCGGGAGTGTCCCTTGTAGTGGGCAACACCCAGAAGGAGGCCCTGCCCTTCCTGGTGCTAAACCAGGTGGGGGAAGCCCAGGCGTCCCCTTGTAGCACAGGCGCTCCTCCCACGGTGCTTCCCCTCCTGGGGCGCACCCGCGCCTTCATCAAGATACAGGAGGGATGTAATCAGGTGTGTGCCTACTGCATTGTGCCTCGTGTGCGGGGGCGGGAGCGTAGCGTGCCCCTGGAGAACCTGGTGCGAGAGGTGGAGAGGCGGGAAGCGGAAGGTTACCAGGAGGTGGTGCTCACGGGAACCCAACTGGGCAGTTACGGGCACGAGTGGGGTGGGAGACTAGGGGATTTGCTGGAAGCGCTCCTCGCCCGCACCCGCATCCCACGGATACGGGTCTCCTCCCTCCAGCCCCAGGAACTGTCGGACCGCCTGCTGGAGTTATGGCAGGATGCCCGCCTCTGTCCCCACTTCCATATCCCCTTGCAGAGCGGGAGCGATGCCGTCCTGCGCCGTATGCGGCGACGCTATACCCGCCGGGCTTATCTGGAGGCTGTGGAGCGTATCCGTCGCTGCCTCCCCCACTCCGCCATCACCACCGACATCATCGTCGGTTTCCCCGGCGAAACGGAGGGGGATTTCCAACAGACCGTAGACCTGTGTCGGCAGGTAGGGTTTGCACGGATGCACCTTTTCCCTTACTCCCCCCGCCCCGGCACCTCGGCCTATCACCTTCCCGACCCGGTGCCCCCGGCGGTGAAGCGCCGGCGCTTGGCGCTCCTGGCGGAAGTAGCCCGCCAGCAGGCCAAAGCCTTTCAACAGGCGTCGGTGGGGACGGTGCGCCCCGTTCTGTGGGAGGAGCGCAAACCCTTCAACGGCCAGGCCCTCTGGTTCGGCCTGACAGACACCTATCTGCGGGTGTGCACCTACAGCGCTCTCTCCCTAGGAAACCGTATCACCCCGGCCCGCCTGGTGGCGGTGCAGGGGGATATGGTATGGGCACGGGTAGAGGATGCTACGGTGGGGGCGTCCCCATAAAGGAGGCGGGATCCAGCAGGCGGAGCACCGCCCGTCGGTAGACCGCAATGGGGGCGCACCCCACCAGCGGGGGGCCATCGTTGAAGGTCTGGAGGGGAATGCCCTGCGCCCACGAGCCGTAGCGCTGGACGCACTCCATGGCCTCCTCTAAGACCTGCCGGCGGGGCTCTCCCGATTCCCAGGCCTTCAGGAAAGCCGGCCTATCCAGTCCCGTCTCCTCTACCAGCGAGAGCAACACCTCACGATCGCTGATGTCCCACGCTCGGGTAAAGAAGGCGTGGAAGAGGGCCAGGTCGTATCGGCGGAAGGCCTCTTCCCCCTGCTGGAAAGCGCACTTGGCCGCTTCCAAGGCTGGCATGCTGGAGCGGGGGTAAGGCTTGTCGGAGGGCCAGGGCGTAAAGGTGAGGCCGTCCCGGGCCCCCTCCAGGCCGGCCTGGGCGCGCCCCCGCACCGAGTGGGGGGAGATAGGGCGAGGGGGCGTCTCCACCGGCAGAAGGGGATAGGCACGCATCACCAGGTCCACCCGCTCGCGGCCGAACTCCTCCTGGACCTTGTAAAGCCGCACCGCGGCGACATAGCACCACGGTCAGAGGTAGTCGGAATAGACGGTGATGACCACTTTAGATGCGGAGTTGGGCATGCTCACCCCTACAGCGGGAATGGGCGCAGGCCCAGTTGGCCGTTACGCCGTTCCGGCACGGCTGACGGGCACCCTGGCCAGCGGGGGAAAATCAGGACCCATCCCTCCCGCTCCGCCAGGGCGAGGACCTCCTGTTTGCAACGCGCGGTCTCGTCGGGGAAGGAGTCAAAGGCCGACACCCAGGTAGGCTTCAAATGGAAGGGGGTAGGCATGAGGGCACCCAGGTAAGCGATGCGGGTGGCTCCCGCCGTCAGCAGCAGGATTTGATGGCCTCTGCAGTGGCCGTGGGTAACCTTGAGATGGACCCCTGGGACAACCTCGCTATCCCCGTCCAGCAACTCCACCTGCCCCGCCTCCTCCAGGGCCAGGAGGTCCTGGGTGCGATAGAGGAAGCGGACCCGCTCGCTCGGCTCCAGGGCGTCTTGCCAGGCGGCCCGTTGCACCAGGTAGCGGGCGTTGGGGAAGGTGGGGGATAGTTCCCCACGGGCGTTGATCCGCACCGCTCCCCCGGCGCTGGTAAAGTGCAGGTGGGTCAGCACCACCAGGTCCACGGAGCGGGGGGTAACGCCCTTCTCCCGCAGACGGGATAGGAGTTTGGAGGCCGAGTAACGGAAGAGGGCCTTCCGCTGGTCGTCGGGCCGGTTGCCGACGCCCGTGTCCACCAGGATGGTGGTATCACCCCCACGGATGAGCAGGCACTGGAGCGCCAGGCGGACGTAGTTGCGCTTGTCGTTGCGGATGTCACGCCGTTTTGACCACTGCTCCTTGGGGATAACGCCGAACAGGGAGCCGGCATCTACCTTGTAATGGGCGTCGCAGAGAAGATCTACTGT
>BEHZ01000151.1 GCA_002923335.1 bacterium HR23
GAGGTTTTTAGGGCACGAGCAAGGCTCCCATACCGGCGTTCCCACTGGGCCAGGGTGGGATAAAGGGCGAGGAGGCTCAGTCGCTGGGCATCGCCGGCGTGGATGCCCGCCAGCAGAGGCTCTCCTATGCGCTCCGCCCATTCCCGCCCCAGGCGTCGGCGCAGGAAGGCTGCTAAGGGCTCGTCGCCCTGGGCACGGCGGGGAGGGACAAGGGGCTCCAGGCTTGCCCGAGCCTTTCCCCACCAGGAAAGGAACGGCGCCTCCCACAGGGCCTTCAGGGATGGCGCAAAGCCCAGGAGCCCCTCCGGGATGGGGTGCAGACGCCCACGGTGGAGCAGGTAGACCCTTCCTGTTTGAGGCGCCAAGAGCGCATCGGCCAAGCCCACCTCTCGTGCCAAGGCTACAGCCCAGGGTTTCTGGGTAACGAAGGAATCCGGCCCCCCTTCTACCAGGAAGGGGCCGTCCCTAAGAGTGAGCACCTTGCCCCCCAACCGTCCTTCGGCCTCTATCAGCCAGCCCGAGAGGCTCCACCCCCTTTGCTGAGCGAGACGCTCCAGGTAGTAAGCAGACGCCAACCCCGCTATGCCTCCGCCCACCACCGCAACGGAGAAGGACCGGCTCACAGCATCTCCCTCCCCTTGCAGACGGTCGCTTCGTGCACCAGGTCCACCAGGCGGGCGAGATTCTCGGAAGGCGTTTGGGGCAGGACGCCGTGCCCCAAGTTGAAGATGTGCCCTGGACGCCCCCCGGCCCGGCGCAGGATATCCCTTGCGCGCTCGGCCACTACGGGGAAGTCGGCCAGGAGAACGGCCGGCTCCAGGTTGCCCTGAACCGCCACCTGATAGCCCAGCCGTCGCCACGCCTCGTCCAGGCGCACACGCCAGTCCAGCCCTATGACATCCGCCCCGGCCTGCGCCATGTCTTCTAGGAGCCCCGCTGTCCCCGTCCCGAAGTAGATACAGGGAACGCCCAGGGGGGCCAGGCCCGCAAAGAGACGCCTCATATAGGGGAGTACATACGCCTGGTAGTCGTCTGGGCTGAGGACCCCGACCCAACTGTCAAAGACCTGAAGGGCGTGGACCCCTGCCCGCACCTGGGCGTGGGCCAGGCGAAGCACTGCTTCTGTCAGGCGTTCCATAAGGGTGTGCCAGGTGGGGGGCTCGGTGAGCATCAGCCCCCGTGTGAGGGGGAAGTCTCGGGAGGGGAAACCCTCCACCAGGTAGCACGCCAAGGTAAAGGCACCCCCAACGAAGCCGATAAGGGGGACTTCCAACTCCTGGCGCAGCACCTGCACCGCCTCCAGTAGAAAGGGGAAGTCCGCTTCCGGCTCCACAGGGCGCAGGCGCTCCACGGCTTCCAGGGAGCGCACCGGCTCCCCTACCACCGGCCCCACGCCCTCCTGTAGGGAGAAGGACACGCCCATGCCCAGAAAGGGAAGGGTGAGGTCGGAGAAGAGGATGGCCGCATCCACTCCCAGGCGTCTCACCGGGAGAAGGGTAACCTTGACGATCAGGTCAGTCTGGCGACACACATCCAGCAAGGAGTAGCGCTCTCGCAAGGCACGGTATTCGGGCAAGGCCCGCCCTGCCTGGCGCATAAACCACACAGGGGTGCAATCGGTGGGCTGGCGCCAGCACGCCCGCAGGAAGCGGTCGTTGAAATGCCCCATCAGGCCACCCCTTCCAAAACGGGCGCAGGGTCGAGGGCAGGTTCATAGGGACACAGGGGGTCGCTTTCCAAAGGATCGCCTAGGACGGCAAACGCCCTGGCCCGCGAGCCGCCGCACACCTTGCGGTAGGGGCATCGCCCGCACTTGCCCCTGAGTCGGTTGGGGTCCCGAAGGGCTCGGAAGAGGGGGGAATCCCGATACACCACCACGGGGTCATCCCGGCGCACATGTCCGGCTGCCAGGGGCAAGAACCCCGCCGGATATATCTCTCCCACATGGGAGATAAACATCACCCCACTCCCGTCCCGCACTCCGAAGCCCCGCTCCACCTGGCCGATGCCCCGCGCGGAGCGACCGTTGCGTTTCTCCTGCGCCATCCGCTGGAGGGCAACCCGCCGGTAGTGGGGCGCCTCGGTGGTCTTGATGCGGAAGGGCGCAGTCTGGGCCAGGTCGTAGACCCAATGCATAACCCCCTCCGCATGCCGGGGCTCCACCTCCCTCAGCACCCGCCCTCGCCCGATGGGGATGAGGAAGAAGAGGCTCCATTGCACCACCCCCAGGGAACCCACGAGGCCATAGAGGGCCGGCAGGTCCTCCAGGGTCTCGGCGCATACGAGGGTGTTGATCTGAAGGGGAAGACCCACCTCCCTGGCGCGGAGGCACGCCTGCATGGTCTGGGCGAAACTACCCTCCACCCCTCGCAGGGCGTCGTGGCGCTGAGGCGTGGAGCCGTCGATGCTCAGGGCAAGAATCCAGATGCCTGCCTCTTTGAGGGCGTTCACCACCTCCCGGGTGAAAGAGGTGGTTCCGCTGGGGGTAATGGAAACGGTGAAGCCGAGGCGCCGGGCATAGGCGATGAGGTCATACAGGTCGGGGCGCTTCAGAGGGTCGCCTCCAGTGAGCACGAGATGGGGCAGGGGCTGACCGAAGCCGGCGAGGCGGCCTAAGAGAGCATACCCCTCGGCCGTGGAAAGTTCCCCGGGGTGCCGCCACGGCACTGCCTCCGCCCGACAGTGCCGGCAGGCCAGGTCGCACGCCCGGGTGAGTTCCCAATAGACCAGCAGTGGGCGCTGGGAGAAGTCCATTCTAGCCTCCTGTGATGTCCAGTGCCTCCTCCCCCGGGCGGTAGGTAGCAGTAATAATAGGGGTATCCCGTAAGGTATATCGGCGAGCATCGGTGCTGCGCAGGGCGGCTACCAACTCCGAGAAATAGGCCAGGTCATCGGTCTCATAGGCGACCACAAACTCCTGGTCCTGCAATCCCGTGGAGTAGGCCAGGAGTTGCAGAACTTGGGGGAACTGTCGTCCCAGACGGATGTGCTCGTTCATCATCCCCTGGCGGGCGTCTTTGCTCATCAAATACCAGTCGGTGGTCTTGGAGAAGGGGTAGACCACCAAATAGGGCTTGCGGGGGGCGTTGAAGGGGTCGATCTCCTGAGGGGAGCGCCCACCGGCATACTGGGAGGGGCGGGTGAAGCCCCAAAGAGTGAGCACTACCTCCACCAGCCCCCGCACGGGAGCCATGCCCCGGGCGAAACGGTGGAAGAAGTCCCCTGCTGAACATCCTTCGGGAGCGGGCTGGGCACACCAGAGAAGTCCTTCGGCGTCGGCACGGGCGGGGAAGACCTGATAAGCGTAGACCCGTGGGGCAACGCCCTGCATGGCCTGCCACCACGCATGGCGGGCGTCCCGGCGCTCCGAGGGGGCAATGCTCCAGTAACGGGCCGTCCAGCGGAAGAGGGTGAAGTGATGTAAGGCACGTTCTTCGCTCATAGGGCACCTCGCACGGCAAACAGGGCTTGGCGCACCGCTTCCACCGTTTGACCCACATCCTCCTCGGTATGGGCCAGGGAAAGGAAGAGGGCTTCGTAGGGCGATGGGGCAAAGTAAACCCCCCGCTCCAAGAGAGCGTGGAAGAGACGCCGATACACGTCGGAGCGGGCCCTCTGCACCCCCTCCCAGTTCTCCACCGGCGCGGTGGTGAAGAAGCGGGAGAGCATGGAGCCGACGCGGTTG
>BEHZ01000152.1 GCA_002923335.1 bacterium HR23
CAGCAAAATGTCGGCCACATGGGCATAGGGGACGAAGAGTTTGGTGCCGTTGAGGACCCACCGACCGCCCCGGCGAACCGCCTGCACCTCACGGATGCCCTCGGCGTCCCAACGGGCCGACGGCTCGGTGACGGCAAAGGTGGCGATGAGGTCGCCCGAAGCGATCTTGGGGAGGATATCTTGCTTCTGGGCCTCCGAGCCGGCGTCCAGGACGGTAAGCCCCGCCAGGACAACGGTGGGGAAGTAGGGGCCGGGGAGCAAGGCCCTGCCCATCTCCTCCAGGAGGATGCACAGGTCCAGGAAGGAGTTGCCCAGCCCGCCGTAAGCCTCGGGGAAGGGGAGGCCCAGCCAGCCCAGGTCGGCCAGTTTCTTCCACATATCTACCGTATAGCCCTTCTCGTCCTCCTCCATGGCCCGCACATAGGTGTGAGGGCACTCCTTCTCCAGGAACTCCCGTGCGCTGTTCTTGAGCATCTGTTGCGCTTCGGTCAAACCCAGGTCCATAAACGCACCTCCTTGCGTTCTTTCCCCCTAGCGGCGGAAGAGCACCGCCAGGAGAATAGTAACCCACAGGGGGATGAGGATGTCCAGCATCCCATACAGCAGTCGCCAGAAGGGAGGGTTCAACAGCCCCCGCACCAGTAGCAGGGGGTTGCCCACTGGAGGGTCTGCGAAAGTGCCCACTGCCCTACCCTCGGGGCAAGCCCAGACCCCGCATGGCGATAATGTTGCGCTGGATTTCGCTGGTGCCTCCGGCGATGGTGTGGCTGAAACTCATCAGCCAGGCGGTCTGGAGGCGTCCGTTCAGTTTGGCCCACTTGGAGCCTTTCAGGAGTTGGCCATACAGCCCCATCAGGTTTACGCCGAAGTTGGTAACCCTCTGCACCAGTTCGGTGCCGAAGACCTTGCTGGCCGAGGACTCCTTGTTCGGCACCAGGCCCTTGCTCTGCATCCAGGCCACATTGTAGGCGATCATGCGTGCCGCCTGGGCCTGCACATACAGGTCGGCCAGGGCGTTGCGCACACGGGCATCGCCCGCCAGGGGACGCCCGCTAGGAGCGAACTCCCGGGCGAACTGGGCCAAGTCCTCCAGGGTGCGGCGGGCGGAGGCCGAGTAGTCTACCCCGGAGCGCTCAAAGTCCAGCAGGGTTACCGCCACATACCACCCCCGGTTCTCCTCGCCCACCAGGTTCTCCTTGGGCACCCGCACATTGTCAAAGAAGACCTGGTTGAAGGAGTGGATGTTGGCCATGTTGATGATGGGACGCACGCTAATCCCCGGCGAGTGCATATCCACCAGGAAGAAGGAGATGCCGCGGTGCTTTTCCGCCTCGGGGTTGGTGCGGGCCAGGAGCATAATCCAGTCGGCACGGTGGGCCAGGCTCGTCCAGATTTTGGAGCCGTTGATCACATAGTCGTCCCCGTCCCGCACCGCGCGGGTCTGCAGGGAGGCCAGGTCGGAGCCGGAGCCGGGCTCCGAATACCCCTGGCACCACTGCACCTCGCCCCGTGCCACGGGGGGCAGGAAACGCTTCTTCTGCTCCTCGGTGCCCCAGATCATCAGGGTGGGGGCCATCATCCGGGTGCCGAAGATATCCCGCCCGGGGCACCGCCCATAGGACATCTCCTCGTTGAAGATGAGTTGGGTGATGGGGGAAGCGCCCATGCCACCGTATTCCTTGGGCCAGTGCAGGGTAAGCCAGCCCTTCTGCGCCAACTTCTTGCGCAGACGGCGGGTCATCTCCCACTCCTCCTCTCCCAACTCCCCCCCGTCAAAGTCGGGGGGCACCTCGGCCCGGATGAACGCCCTGACCTCCTCTCGGAACGCCTCTTCCTGGGGGGTGAACTGGAAGTCCATCTTCGCCTCCTTAGCCGGTCAGGCTCCCGCCCCATTATAGAGGGGCAGGGTGGAATAAGCAAGGGCAAAAGGGGCTGCCGGCGGTGAGCGTCCAAAACGCCCGCCGTGGGAAGGGGAGGGGGGCCTTTCGCTTGCCCCCTTTGGTGTATACTACCTGCAAAAGGAGGGGCGACACCGCCATGCGCACCTTCCGCATCGCCCTGGCCCAGGTGAACCCCACCGTGGGCGACCTGCAGGGCAACCGGGACCTGGTGCTCCGCTATGCCCGAGAGGCCCGCTCCCTGGGAGCGGACCTGGTGGCCTTCCCCGAACTGGTGGTAACAGGCTACCCCCCGGAGGACCTGCTCCTGAAGCCCCAGTTTCTCCAGGACAACTTAAAGGTCGCCCAGGAACTGGCCCAGGCCAGCACCGACATCGCTCTGGTCTTCGGCTTTGTGGACCTGCAGGACAACGAGGTCTACAACGCGGCGGGCATTGCGGCCGAAGGGCGCCTGGTAGGGGTCTACCACAAGATTTACCTGCCCAACTACGGCGTCTTCGACGAGGACCGCTACTTCCGCCCCGGGCGGGAGTGCCCCGTCTTCGTCATCAACGGCACCCCCATCGGCGTGAATATCTGCGAGGACATCTGGTATGCGGTGGGCCCCACCACCGTCCAGCGGGAGGCAGGGGCAGAGGTCATCGTGAACATCAACGGCTCCCCCTACCACATGGGGAAGCGCCTCTTCCGGGAGAAGATGCTGGCCACCCGTGCCAGCGATAACCTCCTCTTCATCGCCTATGTGAACACCGTGGGTGGGCAGGACGAACTGGTCTTTGACGGGGCCAGCATGGTCTTTGACATGAAAGGCGACCTGGTGGCACGGGGTAAGCAGTTCCAGGAGGACCTGCTGGTGGTGGACCTGCCGGTGGAATCGGTGCTGCGCCAGCGCCTGCGGGACCCCCGCCCCCGCAAAGATGCCCCCTTCCTGCAACATGTGGGCACCGCCCAGCGCATCTTCGTCTCCCCCTATCGCCCCCGGGAGCGCCCCCCCATCGCCCCCCGTGTGGAGGCGCCCCTGGACCCGGTAGGCGAGGTCTACCACGCCCTGGTGCTGGGGGTGCGGGACTATGTGCGCAAGACAGGGCATCAGAAGGTTGTTATTGGCCTGTCGGGGGGGGTGGATTCCAGCGTTACCTGCTGTATAGCGGTGGACGCCCTGGGGCCGGAGAATGTGCTGGGGGTATCTATGCCCTCCCGCTACTCCAGCGAAGGGAGCATCGTGGACGCCCGTGCCCTGGCCGACAACCTGGGCATTCCCCTGTGGGTAGTGCCTATTGAGCCGGCCCATTCGGCTTACCTGGAAATGCTGTCCCCTTACTTCAAAGACCGCCCCCCCGATGTAACGGAGGAGAACATCCAGGCCCGCATCCGTGGCAACATCCTGATGGCCATCAGCAACAAGTTCGGGATGCTGGTGCTCTCCACGGGCAATAAAAGCGAGATGGCCACCGGCTACTGCACGCTTTACGGGGATATGGCAGGGGGCTATGCAGTGCTGAAGGATGTGCCCAAGACCCTGGTCTACCGCCTGGCCGAGTGGCGCAATGCCCACGGCACGCCTTCCCATCCCATTCCCCCCAGCGTGCTCCAGAAGCCCCCCAGCGCCGAACTGCGCCCCGGCCAGCGCACCGAGGAGGAGCGCCTCCCCTTCCGCATTATGGACCCCATCATCAAAGCCTATGTGGAGGAGGACCGCACCTTTGAGGAGATTCTGGCAATGGGCTACGACCCGGAGGTGGTGAAACGGGTGATCCGCTGGGTGGACAGGAA
>BEHZ01000153.1 GCA_002923335.1 bacterium HR23
CGTGGCGGGCGCAGAAGGAGGGCGCTATGGACACTCTTCTGGTGGAGAAGAGGGAGAGGGTCCTGGTCATCACCCTCAACCGCCCCGAGGCGGGCAACGCCTTCAACACCCGCATGGTGGAGGAGTTTACCCAAACCTGGCAGGACTTTCTCCAGGACGACGATCTGTGGGTGGCGGTGATCACTGCTGCGGGCACCCGCTTCTTCTGCACAGGCATAGACCTGCGGGAGGCCTCTGCGGTGGGGGTAACCCGCACGGGGGACATCTGGCTCCCCGTGAGTCGTCTGATGCACGATACCTGGAAGCCGGTGCTCTGCGCCGTCAACGGCATCTGCTGTGGGGGTGGGCTTCACTTCGTCTGCGACGCCGACATTGTTACCGCCTCGGAGAACGCCGAGTTCTTTGACCCCCATGTGAATGTGGGCTACATCAGCGGATGGGAGGCGGTGGGGCTGAGTCGGCGCATCCCCCTCTCCTACCTCTTCCGCATGGTGCTGTCGGGGCGCTCCTACCGCCTGAAGGCCCAGGATGCCTGGCGCATCGGCCTGGTAACGGATATCTTCCCCCAGGAGGACCTTTTGCCCCGCACCCTGGAAATGGCTCAGCGCATCACCCGGGAGTGTGCGCCCCTGGCCGTGCGGGGCACCAAGAAGGCCATCAAGCGGGGGCTAGACCTGGGCCTGCGAGACGCCCTGGACATGTCCGGCTATATCATCAAAGAGGTCTGGGGCACCGAGGATATGGCTGAAGGGGCACGGGCGTTTGTGGAGAAGCGTCCCCCCGTCTGGAAGGCGCGCTGAAAGCCTGGGACGCCTCTCCTGCACGCGGCGCAAAGGGGATACTCGCTGGAGCACACGCTACCATCTAGCAGGGGGAGGGCTATGCTGAAGGTTATTATCCAGATATACCCGGTGATCCCGGCTAAGGATGAGGAGGAGCGGGCGCGCCTACGCCCCATTGGGAGGAATGTGGAGCGCTATCAGGAAACCCTTCATGGGTGGACGGACATCATCAAGGCGGCCGACGAGTTGGGGCTGTGGGGTGTGGCCACCATTGAACACCACTTCTGGTCCGAGGGCTACGAGGTGGGCCCCAGCCCGGGTGTCCTGAATGCCTACTGGGCGGGGATAACCCGTCGGGTGCGGGTGGGGCAACTAGGGTATGTGATGAGCACCCAGAACCCCATCCGGGTGGCCGAGGAGGTGGCCATCCTGGACCACCTGACCAAGGGGCGGTGTTTTGTGGGCTTCGCACGGGGCTACCAATCCCGCTGGACCAACATCGTCGGCCAGCACCTGGGCACCCGGGCCACCCGCTCCCCCTCCGCTGCCCGCAGCGACCCCTCCATTATCGGCGTTGGCTCCACGGCCTTCAGCGAGCGCATTATCAAGGACGACGAGATCAACCGGCGCATCTTTGAGGAGGCGGTGGAGGTCGTGCTGAAGGCGTGGACGCAGGAGAGCATAGAGCACAACGGGGAGTTCTGGAAGATACCCTATCCCTACCAGACCGGGGTGGATGACTGGCCCCTGGGTCACGCCGGGGTGACCGGGCGCTTCGGCGCACCTGGCGAGGTGGATGAGCACGGTATCGTGCGCCGGGTGTCCGTTGTCCCCGCTCCTTACACCAAGCCCCATCCGCCCGTTTTCCTCGCCTCCAGCGGAAGCCCTGAAACGATAGAGTATGCGGGGCGCAAGGGCTTCATCCCTGTCTACTTTACCAGCCTCGCCCGTGCTCGGGAGGCCGGCCACCTGTATGTGCGGGCGGCGGAGGAAGCGGGCCGGCACTACGCCCTCGGCCAGAACCAGGCCATCGTCCGCTGGATAGAAATAGGCGAGACACGGGAGGAGGCACGAGAGTGCCTCGCCAAATACGACGCCGAAATCCATAAGAACTTCTACGCCGCCATGGGGCGACGGCGTCTCTCTAACCCTAACGACATCGTCCAGTCCATGCTAGATAGCGGGCTGTATTCCTACGGCACAGTAGAGGATGTGCGGGAGCAGTTGGTGCGCCACTGGAGCACGATGCCCGCCGAGTATATCGTCCTTATCTTCCACTATGCCCAGATGCCCAAGGAGCGGGTGATTTACAACCTGGAGAAGTTTATGCGCCACATCAAGCCCGCCCTGGACGAGTTGGTGGACAAGGCCTATCGCTCAGATGGGCGATAGGGGACGGGCAACCGTGCAGGCGAGTGGAGCGTATTTTTGTGCGAGGAGGTTGGCCGTGAAGAAGGCGATATGGGTATTCGCTCTTGTAGTAGTGCTCCTGGCGGTGGCCTGCCGAGGGGCGGCGCCTCCTGCTACGCCTGCTCCTACGCCTCCTAGCGCCCCGGCCCCGACCCCCACTCCCACACCTACCGTCGCCCCACCGGCTCCCACGCCGCCAACGGCGGCTGTAGCCACTCCTACCCCCGTCCCGCCTCGCCCCACGCCCGTCCTGACGCCCACCCCTGTGGGGGAACGGCCCCAGCAGGGGGGCATCCTGAACTACCACGACTACACCGACCCTGTGCAGATTGACCCCCACGCCACCACCGTTATAGGCGACCTGCAGGTCTCCATCGGGGTACTCAGCAGTCTCATCAAATACGACCCCCGCAACCCCTTCTACATCGCCCCCGACCTGGCGGAGCGGTGGGAGCAGTCGGCCGACGGGAAGGTGTATACCTTCTATTTGCGGAAGAACGTGGTGTGGCACGATGGCACGGCTTTCACCGCCAAAGATGTGAAGACGAGTATTGAGCGGGTGCTGGGTATCTGGGACCCCAAGTTCTCCTCCCCTCGGTGTGGGAGCCTCCTGAAACCGCTGGTGGAGAAGTTTGAGGTCGTGGACGATTATACGGTGCGCTTCACCCTGAAGTTTGCTACGCCCCTCTTCATCCCCTCCATTGCCAGCGCCTGGTGCAAGATCGCCTCCACCGGCGCCCTGGAGCGCTACGGGAACCTCTCCCGCCCCGAGAGCCTGGTGGGCACCGGCCCCTTTGTTCTGAAGCGCTACGAGCGGGGCGTGGTGTTTGAGTGGGAGAAGAACAAGCGCTACTTTGAGGAGGGCCTGCCCTATCTGGATGGCGTGCGCCACTATATCCTCCCTGATGTGGCCACCCAGGTGGCGGGGATTCGCACGGGGCGTCTGCACATCGCTCCGAACTTCCCGGGCTTCACCCCCAGCCAGGCCCAGCAGGTGGTCTCTGCACGGGGAAAAGAGGTGGTGGCCTTCCGCTGGACGGTCAACAACATGGTAGGGACGCAACTGAACGCCCGTGTCTCCCCCTTCAACGACCGGGAGATGCGCCGTGCCATCTTCCTGGCCTTGGGCCGCCAGGAGATTGTGGAGAAGATTTTTGAGCGCATCGGCTTCCCCTGCGCCGTGCTGGACCCGGTGGCGTATGGGGAATATGCCCTGCCCATGGAGGAAGTTCTGAAAGTCCCCGGTTGCCGTCCTGAGAAGAGCGCCGACCTAGAGGTCGCGCGGCGCATCATTCAGCAGAAGTATCCGGGGGGGTTGGAGTTGGAGGGGCTGGTGCGGCGGACCCTGGACTTCGTGCCCACCGCCGAGTTGGTCACCGCCCAGTTGCAGGCTTTGGGCATCCGTGCCCGTCTGCAGGTGCTGGAGCCGGCTGCCGGCTTGCAGAGATA
>BEHZ01000154.1 GCA_002923335.1 bacterium HR23
AGGACGAAGTTGGCAAACCCGCCGATGATGGTCGCAACCGCTACCGCTATCATCAGGATGCCGTGGAGGCTCATCACCTGGTTGAAGGTGCCGGTGCCCATAAGGGTGCGCCCGGGGGCCATCAGTTCCCCCCGCATCAGCACCGCCAGCAGGCCCGCTAGGAGCATCACCACCAGGAAGGTAACCAGGTATTGCACCCCGATGACCTTGTGGTCGGTGCAGAAGCGGAAGAAGCGTCGCCAGTCCCGGGGGGTCTCCCCTTTGGCGGGCCGGCCGAACCACTCCCGCACCCACGCCTCCCACATGCCCACGCCCAACAGCCACCCCGCCACCCCGAAGATATACCCCACCACCAGTAGAGGCTCCAATGCCCAGGCATCTTCCATGCCTGTAACCGCCCGCACCAGCACCGCTAGCCCTGCCCCCACCAGGAACCCTATCACCCCCCAGAGAACCCCCCGCACAATGGGCCACAGGCCCGACCACACCGTCGCTACTGGCGCTTGCGCTGTGTTGCCAGCCATGCGTTAAACTCCTCCTGCTCTACTACACGCACGGGGAGCACCATTCGGGCGTGGAGGGTGCCACACAACTCGGCGCACTGCACCCGGTAAGTGGCGTCCTCCGCGAAACTCCCCAGGCGTGTGGGAACGGCCGAGGTATAGGTAACAATGCCGGGGACGGCGTCTATCTTCACCCGAAAGGCGGGCACCCAGAAGGAGTGCACCACATCCCGGCTGGTAACCTCAAAGCGAACACGCTTCCCCACAGGAAGCACCAACTCCTGCAGGGTGGACACATCATACTGGGGATAGGTAACAGTCCAACTCCAGCGCATCCCATCTACACGCACGATGAGGTCCGGGTCCTGGTGCTCCCGCCGCCGTATGTCTATCAGCCCCAGAGCGCCGGGGAATATGCTGATGGTGATGGTGAGGGCGGCGGTAACCAGGAACCAGGTGGCCACCCCCGCCCCGTGGGTGTGCACAGGCGGCCCGTCCTGGGGTGCGGGGCCGTGGGCTCGGAACCGCAGGACGCTATAGAGCAACACCGACACCACAAAGGCGAAAACGGGAACCGCCAGATACATAAGCCAGCGGAAGGCGTGGTCAATACGCTCCCCCTCCTCTGCAGCGGGAGCAGGGAAGGGATTGTAGCGGACTGCCAGGATTTCGCCCAGGAGGGTGAGGGTTGCCCAGAGCAAGACAACGACGAGGACAGGCCGTTTGGGTGTGTCCATAGGCACCCCTGCTAGGTTCTGCTGGCCCCCTCCCTGGCCGGCGGCCCTCTACGGCCACCAAGCCTTATCCTACGGGAGACCTCCAGACGCTAACAGGATGAAAACACACCCAATTTGTGATGCAAGGCCATCAGGAGGGGATGGCGGTGCGGGGGAGGGCGAGCGCTCGGCCATCGCCCCCATGGCGCCTCCGATACAGCCAGGCGATGGCCTCGGTCCGGCTGTGGACGCCCAACTTACCCAGGATGCGCTGAACGTGGTTCTGGACCGTTACCTTCTGCACCCCTAGGCTCTTGGCCACCCCCGCGGTGGAATAGCCTTGGGCAAAGAGGGAGAGCACCTCCCACTCCCGGGGGGTCAACGGTGCAGGGGAGACCCGTTCCGACTCCCCCGTCTCTTCGGTGCACGCCGCTTGGGCCACGAGCGCCTTGACCTGCTCCCCCAAGCGCTCCTTCCCCTTGCGAGCGGTGATGTCACGGAAGAGGTGAACCGGGGTATAAGGAAGGCCATCGCCCTGAGGCAGGGGAATGATGGAGACGTTCAGCCACACCCGCCGACCGTCCCGGCGCTGGGTCTGGATGTCATAGTTGGGAATGGCTTTACCCTCGCGCAGACGGCGGGCAACAGGGCAGTCCTGCTGGCACCAAACAGCCCCCTCGCTGTCCTTACCGTGCACCACCTCCCAGCACGGCTTGCCGATAACTTCCCAGGGGGCATAGCCGAGAATAGCCTCGGCGGACTCGCTCCAGAAGGTGATGCGGTAATCGGCGTCAACGGCGAAGAGGCCGTCGGCGCTGTTGGCCAGGGCCTGGAGGGCCTTACGGGTTGGGGTGTCCATACCTTCCCCCACCCTCCCCCAGGGCTCGTTCCGCTTTTCTCAACCCCAGTGTAACGCCCCTAACGGGGAAGGTCAACAGCCGCGAGGAGGCCTTTCAGGAGCGAGCAGGGCGTCCCCCGCCCCGGCGTTGCCCCCACCCATCCCTTGTGTTAGCCTGGGTATGGGCAGAATCTCGGGGAGGGTGCTATGACGACCTTTCGCTTCTCGCCACGGCCCAACCGTGCCCACGAAATCCAATGGCGCCCCTGGGGAGAGAGCGCCTTCCTGGAGGCCCAGCGGGAGGACAAGCCAATTTTGCTCTCCATCTCCGCCGTCTGGTGCCACTGGTGCCATGTGATGGACGAGACCTCCTACTCCGACCCGGAGGCCATTCGCCTTATCAATACCCTCTACATCCCTATTCGGGTAGACAACGATCAGCACCCGGAGGTGAACCAGCGCTACAACATGGGGGGCTGGCCTACCACCGCCTTCCTTACCCCCCAGGGGGACCTCATCGCCGGGGGCACCTACATCCCGCCCCATCAGTTCAAGGAGGCCCTGGCGCGGGTGGCAGACCTCTACCGCCAGCAGAAGGCGACGGTCTACCGCAGCGCCCAGGAGATACGCAACCGCCGTCTGGAGCGGGTGCGCAGGGTCGCTGTGGGCACGCCCCTCTCGGCCCAGATAGTGGACACGGTGGCACGGGCGGTAACGGCCCAGTTTGACCCCTTCTTCGGCGGGCTGGGCGTCCAGCCTAAATTCCCTCACCCCGATGCCCACCACCTCCTGCTGGACCTCTATGCCCAGTTCCGTGAACCCCTCTTCCTGCGCATGGTCATCAAAACGCTGGACGGCATGCGCAATGGGGCCATCTGGGATCGGGTGGAAGGGGGGTTCTTCCGCTACGCCACCCAACGGGACTGGTCCGAACCCCACTACGAGAAGATGGCCGACGACCAGGCGTCCCTCCTGCGCCTTTTCCTGCGGGCGTGGATGGTGGCCGGTGCCACTGCCTATCGGGAAACCGCTCAAGGCATCATTTCTTATGTCAACGCGCGCCTTTACAGCCCCGACCTGGGCTGTTTTTGGGGCAGCCAGGACGCCGACGACGCCTATTACGCCCTGGACGCCGAAGGGCGCGCCCGCACCCTCCCCCCATATGTAGACCGCACCGTTTACACCAACTGGGCCAGTCATCTGTGCATCGCCTATATGGAGGCCGGTGGCCTGCTGGGCCAGCCTTCTCTCCGCCAGCAGGCCCTGCGATGCCTGGACTTCCTGTGGCAGAACCTGTGCCAGGAGGGGGGCAAGACGGTCTACCACTGCTGGGCCGACGGGAAGCCCTTCCGGGAGGGCACCCTGGCCGACTACGCCTGGCTTACTCTAGCCCTGGCGGAGAACTATCGCTCCACCGGCGCCCCCCATTGGCTGGAGCGGGCTCAGGCGGTCGCCAAGGCCATGCAAGAGCGCTTCTGGGATACCCAGGCGGGGGGCTTCTGGGATGTGGGACCGGGCATCGCCCCCCTAGGCTACCTGCAAATGAAGGAGAAGTCCATCGCCGAGAACACC
>BEHZ01000155.1 GCA_002923335.1 bacterium HR23
CGACACGGGTAACCGGCGAGAGGGCCATAGACGGTTTCCTCCTGGTAACCAGGTTACCGAAAAGTGCGGAATTGACGGGGGGCCAGAGGCCCTGTGCAATGGGAATTGTAATCGCTCGGCCCAGGGAGGTGAAGATGAGCACCGTGTCCATCCCAGGCTACACCTACGGCACTGCCAGTGTGCCTCGCTCCCCTGTTACCCTTCAGGATCTGGAAAACCTGAAGAAGGCACTCCTCTTCACTGCGGAGGATGAGCGCTACCTGCGCATGGCCGGCCAGGTGCTGGCGGACCAAGTGGAGGATATCCTGGACTTGTGGTATGGGTTCGTGGGCTCCCATCCCCACCTGGTCTACTACTTCACCGGCCCCGACGGGAAGCCCCTGGCCGACTACCTAGGGGCGGTGCGCAAGCGGTTCGGCCAGTGGATTCTGGACACCTGCAACCGCCCCTACGACCAGGCCTGGCTGAACTACCAGTATGAAATCGGCTTGCGCCACCACCGCACCAAGAAGAACCAGACCGACAAGGTGCGGTCGGTTCCGCACATTCCCCTGCGCTACCTCATCGCCTTCATTTACCCCATTACGGCGACCATCAAACCCTTCCTGGCCAAGAAGGGCCACTCCCCCGAGGAGGTGGAGAAAATGCACCAGGCGTGGTTCAAGGCGGTGGTGCTCCAGGTCGCCCTGTGGAGTTACCCTTACGCCAAGGAGGGCGACTTCTAGAAACGCCGCGGCTGCTGGGCGAGGGGGCGTTGGGGGTTGCGCCATGGGCATTGGGAGGGGGTTACCCTCACCCCGTAGAGGGTGGGAGGAGGGTTTCCGGCGGGGGCAGGCGGACCCGTGGCGCGATGTGCACGGCGAAGGCGAGCACAGCGCCTACCTCGCCCCCTCGCCCCATCACCAGCACCCACCCGGGCAGGCCCAGGGCAGGGGCGAGGCCCGCCAGCCACACGCCTCCGTTCAGCAGGAGGAGGGCTAGCCACGCAAAGGCTTCTCTCCCACGCCGACGAGCGATGCGGGGGAAGACCCAATACGCCACCCCTATCCCCATCTGCGCCATCCACCCCAGCATCAGCACCTCCCGATGTAGGGGCAAGAGGCGCCACACCATAGGGTGCACCCCTACCCCTTTGTGGGCCAGGAGCAGTGCCCCCAGGGTGAAGCCCACCAGCACATAGAAGAGACTGGCCCGCACCGCCCATCGGGTCAGGGGTGGCATCTTATCGCCCCCGTATTCTCCCCCAGGTGTTCACCACAAAGCCCACCCCCGCCAGCCACTGCAACACCCCCGAGGCCCCCAGCATCCAGCCCCATCCCCCTTGGGGATAGAGGGTATGCAGGGGTTCCCCTACCAGGCGCATAAGCAGTCCCAGGTTCAGAAGCCCAAAGGTGGCCCATGCCAAGGGGAGGCTCCCAAAGGGGCGCTGGCGTTCCCGGGGGAACATCCAGAAGGCGACCCCCATTATCATCTGGGTTGCCCAGCCGACAAAAAAGAGGTGCAGGGCCGCCGGTGCAAGGGCGACCATCCCCGCGGGTAGCGCCCACACCGCTGCCGCCCCCTGCACTGCCCACAGCCCCAGGGAGACGCCCAGGTAGACAAGGGAAGAGCGCACAAACCAGCGGGCCAGAGGGGGCATACCGTGGGGGCACTCCTATGGCGGGATGGTCAGGGCGGGGACACCCTGGGGCACCGCTACCCCCGCCGGGCGGGCGAGGTGAATCTGGCCGATGGTGGCGGTCGCCTCTAGGGCGATGCGCCGACCCTGCTTCTCATAGTCGGGGGTGTGGAGGGTGAGGTGGCGGGCGACCCCCTCCAGCCTCTGCCCGAAGGCCACGATCTCCCCCAGGGTAACCTGGCACGACACTGCTATCCCCACATCGGCCGGCAGCACTACCCGTATGCTCCCGACAAGGCAATCCACCAGCAGGCGGTGCTCCCCCGGTGGAACCCGGCACTGGGCCAGGTCCAGGCGCACCTGCCCAATGCCCACGGCGAACTCGGAGGAGGTAACCTCCCACTCGGCCCCCCGCCGAATGCTCCCTATCAGGATGTCCACAAAAGGCTCTCGGCGCACCCGTCGGGACCGACGCAAGAGACGCAGGCCCACTACGATGAGCAGCACCGCCCCGGCCCCCACCACCACATCCAGCACCGCAATGAGGGCGATCCCCAGGGCATTCAGCAGGACCACCACCCCCAGGGCGATGAGGAAGACACCCGCCAACTGTAGCCAGAAGGGTGGGCGCATTCCGCTACTGCCTCCGGAAGAAGATGCCCCGCACCACCAGGAAGACGCCCAAAGCGATAAGGAAAACAGGCCACCACACGCTCAGCGCCCGCGCCACCACCCCCAGCCTCTCCAGGAGCAGAAGGGTTCCCAGGGCAACCAGCACCAGGCCCAGAAAGAGACGCCACACCGCATCTTCTCCCTTGGGGCGAAGGCGCTTCCCCGGGCGGGCCTACCCGACCCTCGCCTCTATGCCCAGGACACGGCGCAGGAACTGGCCGGTGTAACTCTCGGGGTGGCGGGCCACCTCTTCCGGCGTGCCCACGCACACCACCCGTCCCCCCCGCTCCCCCGGTCCCGGCCCCAGGTCAATGACCCAATCGGCGTTCTTGATCATGTCCAGGTGGTGCTCAATCAGGATCACCGTATTGCCCATATCCACGAGACGGTGGAGCACCCGCAAGAGGTAGGCGCAGTCCTCAAAGGAAAGGCCGGTGGTCGGCTCATCCAGGATGTAGAGGGTGCGCCCCGTGGCCCGGCGGGAGAGTTCCGCCGCCAGTTTCACCCGCTGGGCCTCGCCCCCCGAGAGGGTGGTAGCCGGCTGGCCCAGGCGGATATACCCCAGGCCCACATCCCGCATGGTCTCCAGTTTGGAGCGAATGCGGGGGATGTCCTGGAAAACCTCTAGCGCCTGCTCCACCGTCATCTCCAGCACATCGGCGATGGAGTAGCCTTTGAACTTCACCTCCAGGGCTTCACGGGTATAGCGACGCCCTTTGCACACCTCGCAGGGCACTGTTACATCGGGGAGAAACTGCATCTGGATTTGGGTATAGCCCTCCCCCTCGCACGCCTCGCACCGTCCCCCGCGCACATTGAAGGAGAAGCGCCCCGGCCCGTAGCCCCGCATCTTCGCCTCGGGCAGTTGGGCGAAGAGTTCCCGAACGGGGGTGAAGACGCCCACATAGGTGGCGGGGTTGGAGCGGGGCGTTCGCCCGATGGGGGACTGGTCCACATTCACCACCTTATCCAGGTGCTCCACGCCCAGGATAGCCCTGTGAGGGCCGGGCTTCTCCTTGGCGCGGTAGAAGTGCTGGGCCAGGCGCTTGTAGAGGACATCATACACCAGGGTGCTCTTCCCCGAGCCGGAGACGCCCGTCACGCAGGTGAGGGTGCCCAAGGGGAAGCGGACGGTAATGTCTTTCAG
>BEHZ01000156.1 GCA_002923335.1 bacterium HR23
AAAGGCTATGGCCGAGCACCACGCCCGCCACGGCCAGGAGCCTACACCCCAAGCCGTTGGCGGAGAGCGGTGATGGTAGGCACGGGTGCCGGGTCCCGCCTGTAGAGCAGGGCCAGGTAGTAACTCGTCCAATCCCCCAGGAAGAGCAGGCTGGCCACCTGGGCCAGGAGGCTTTCCCCCTCCCCTTCTACCCGCTGGCACCACACCCCCCGCCCGGCCAGCATATCCACCAGCGCCGCTACCCGTCGCCGATGCTCCGGCTCCAGGAAAGAAGAAGAGAGCACCAGCGTGGCCAGGGGGGAGGAAGAGTCCCCCAGCCCTTCAACGGCGTTGTGGAAGACCTCAGGGATGGCTTCAGCGAAGGCGGGCGTTTTGGCGTTCTCGTTCATCTGGGTCTTCCAGCGGTGGGCAACCCCTTTCAGGAATCCCCCACCCCATACCACCGGCATCCGCCCATACAGGCTCACTGCCAGGCCCTTTGCCGGGTTCTGGGGGCCAGAGGAGCGAGGGCCGAGGGCCTCCCCCTTCCTCCGCAAAAGGGCCACCACCTCTTCCCATCGGACAAGGCCGGGGAAAAGCCCCGCCCGCTCCAAGAGGGCCAGCAGACCGAAGAAGAGCCACCCCACTGCAGTGCGCGGTTCGCCCCGATAGGGGATGGTCAGAAGGGGGAGCCGATTCTGGCTGGCCCATTGGGAAGCCCTGCCTCCTGAGGTGAGCACAAGGATGGGAAGCCCCTTCTGCAGGGCACGCTGAAAGGCGGAAAGGGTCTCAGCCGTCTCCCCCGAATAGGTGCTGATGACCACCAGGGTATACTGGTCCACCCACGCCGGCAGGCCGAAATCCCTCCAGACCACAACCTGGGGACCTCCCAGGGCCTCGGCCAGGCTCGCCACCAGGTCGCCCCCGATGGCCGAGCCCCCCATCCCCGCCACCAGGATTCTGCTACACGCCCGCACCGCCGGAGGCAGGGCTATCCTCTCCACCGCCCGATAGGCCTCTTCTATCTGCTGAGGCAGAGACGCAATGCGCTCCCAGAAGCCCGAGGGGTCGTGTGCTCTCCAGTGGGCCGGGTCGTCCAGGAGAGCAAGGCGCTGTTCCGGAGTGGTCATGGCCTTTTCTCCTATTGGTATAGCAAGGAGGGGCGTGCTCCCGGCACTAGTGGGAGCGTCCTTCCCCCAGGTGCTCCAGGGCACGGCGCAAGCGCTCTTCCAGGGGAAGGGCGGAGCCGGCCGACACCGCCTGCACCGCCTCTCGGGCCTCCTGGCGGGAGTAGCCCAGGGCCAGCAGAGCCGACAGGAGGTCCCGCTGGTCGGCCGGGGCCTCAGGCAAAGACGAAAGGTCTTTTTCCAGCCGCCCCTTCAACTCCAGCACGATGCGAGAGGCGGTCTTCTGGCCCACGCCGGGGGCTTTCGCCAAGGCGTTCACATCCCCACGGGCGATGGCGGTTACCGCCTCCCTTGGCCCCAGGTGGCTCAGCAGCGCCAGGGCCAGCCGGGGGCCTACCCCGCTCACCGTGAGCAGGAGTTCAAAGAGACGCCTGCCCTCATCCGAAGGGAAGCCGTAGAGGACGGGCCTCTCATCCCGTATCGCCAGGTGAGTATACAAGCACACCGGGGAACCAACAGACCCCAGGGCCGACACTGCCGACGCGGGAACCTGCACTTCCAGGCTCACCGGGCCTACCTCTACCACCACCCGGTCAGGGCCAATGGCTTCCAGCCTGCCCCGCACCACGCGGATCACCGCGGCACCCCCAGGGGCTCCCCACCTTGCTGGAGGAGGCAATGGCACAGGGCGATGGCGATGGCGTCCACACTGTCCGGGGAAGCAGGATAAGCCGGCAAGCCCAGCAGAAGGCGCACTCCCTCGGCCACCTCCGGTTTACTGGCGCGCCCGTGGCCGGCCACCACCTGCTTCACCAGAGAGGGGGAATAAGTAAGCAGGGGCAACCCATTGGCCACGAGGAAGGCGAGGGCCTGGGCCTGCCCAATGGCGATGGCGGTGCGCACCGCCAGCACCTGCTCCCGCCGGGGCACAAAAGGCTCCTCAATAGCCACTACATCGGGGGCAAGGCGATGGGTGGTCTCCTGCAAGGCATGGTAAAGGTGGGCAAGACGCCGGGGGAGAGGCGCACGGGGAGAGGCGACGAGCGTCCCGCAGGCCTCCAGGCGGAGGCTTTCCCCCTCGGCCACCACCAGGGCGTAGCCCAGCCGAAGGGTGCCCGGGTCAATTCCCAGGACCCGCACACTTCACCCCCTACGCCGCCCGATAGCGTTCCAGCACCTCGTTGGGGAAGTCTGCATTGGTGTAGACCTTTTGCACATCGTCCAGGTCCTCCAGACGGTCCAGCAGGCGGAGGACCTGCTCGCTGGTGGTGGGGTCCAGGGGCACGGTGGTGCGGGGCACCATAGCCACCTCGGCCGAGGCCAGAGCAACCCCCTTCTCCTCCAGGGCCTTCTTCAGCGCCTCAAAGCGCTCCGGGGGACACCGCACCTCCAGGAAGGAGCCGTCCAGGCTGAAATCCTCGGCTCCCAGGTCAATGGCCAACAGGGCGATGCCCTCTGCCTTTTGTGGGTTAGGCTCCTCTACGGTGAACACCCCCTTCTGCTCAAAGAGCCAGGAGACAGAGCCGACCCCACCCATCTTCCCCCCACTGCGCTCCAGAACCGAGCGGACCTCTGAAACGGTGCGGTTACGGTTCTCCGTTACCGCCTGCACCAGGATAGCGATGCCTCCCGGCCCGTAGCCCTCGTAGAACACCTCCTCCAACCGTGTGGGCTCCTCCCCCTGGCCGGTGCCACGGCGGATGGCCCGCTGGATGTTCTCCATAGGCATGTTGGCCTCCCGTGCCCGCTCCACTGCCAAGCGCAGACGGGGGTTGGCCTGAATATCGCCCCCACCTTGTCGGGCGGCAATAGTGATCTCCCGGGCCAGTTTGGTAAACAACTGCCCTCGTTTGGCATCTACCGCCGACTTCTGGTGTTTGATTTGTGCCCACTTGGAATGACCAGCCATAACGCCTCCCTGGTTTCCCCATACATCATTCTACACAGGGCCTATACGGCTTGCCAGGTGCCCCGCTACTAGAGAGCGGGCAGGAGGGCGGCCCACACACCGGCCACCGTGGTAGCCACACCCACCCCCACCCGCCAGGTAACCCGTTCCCCGCTCACAAAGCGGGCGATGGGCACCACAAAGATAGGCGCCACCGAACTGAGCACCACCGCATTTCCCAGGGAGGTGTAGCGCAGGGCCACCAGAAAGAGCAGACCCGACCCATAGGCCATCACCGCACCCGCCCCCAGAAGAGCCAGACTGGTGTGGTCCGCCAGAAGGCGAGACAACCCCCTACCCTGGCGCAGCGAGAAAGGCACCAACAGGACCCCAATAAGGGCGAGGCGCAGGGCATGGG
>BEHZ01000157.1 GCA_002923335.1 bacterium HR23
GGGGGGGGGGGGGGGGGGGGGGGGGGGGGGGGGGGGGGGGGGGGGGGGGGGGGGGGGGGGGGGGGGGGGGGGGGGGGGGGGGGGGGGGGGGGGGGGGCGAGGGGGGGGCCGGCCGGGGGGGAGGAGCCTCAGAGACTCCAGGCGGGCGGAACAGCGCCTTGCGGGAGAGATTAATGCGCCCCAATCGGTCTATCTCCGTTACCACCACCGTGATCTCGTCCCCTACCTTTACCTCCTCCTCGGGACGGGATATACGCCTGTCGGTGAGTTCCGCCACCGGCACCAGCCCTTCTTTGCCTGGGAAAATCTCCACAAAGGCTCCGAAAGGAACAAGGCGGGTTACCTTTCCCGTGTAAATACCCCCTACCTTCACCTCCTGGGTAATGCTGGCGATGGCCAAGCGTGCCCGCTCCAGCGCCTCCGGGTCGGGGGAGCCAATGAGCACCGTCCCGTCATCCTCTACATCTATGGTGGTCTTGGTCTGTTCAATGATGGAGCGGATGGTCTTCCCCCCGGGACCGATGAGAGCACCGATCTTGTCCACCGGAATGGTCATGCGGAGCACCTTGGGAGCGTAGGGACTAACGGTGGGGCGAGGCTGGGCAATGGTGGCGGTCATCTTCTCCAGGATGGCAAGGTGGGCCTCCCGAGCCTGCTCCAAGGCCTGCCGGAGGATAGCGTCGTTCACCCCTTTTATCTTTACATCCATCTGCACCGCAGTGATGCCTCGCTCCGTCCCCGCCACCTTGAAGTCCATATCCCCCTCGTGGTCTTCTAGTCCCTGGATGTCGGTGAGCACCGTGTAGCGTCCCGCCTCGTCGGTTACCAGGCCAATAGCAATGCCCGCCACATGGCGAGGGATGGGCACCCCAGCGTCCATCAGGGACAGGCTACTGCCGCACACCGATGCCATAGAGGTGGAGCCGTTGGAACTCATCACCTCCGAGACCAGACGGATAGTGTAGGGGAACTCCTCCTCGGAGGGGATAAGGGGCAAAAGGGCACGCTCCGCCAGGGCGCCGTGCCCGATCTCCCGACGGCCAGGGGCACCGATGCGCCTCACTTCCCCCGTGGAGTAAGGAGGGAAGTTGTAATGGTGGATGTAGCGCTTGGTCTCCTCGGGGCTGAGGGTGTCCAGTTCCTGGCGCTCCCCCAGGGAGCCCAGGGTGGTAATGGTGAGCACCTGGGTTTGGCCCCTTTTGAACAGGCCGGTCCCGTGGGTGCGGGGCAAAAGCCCTACCTGGCAAAAGATGTGGCGCAGTTCCCGAGGTGTGCGCCCATCGGGGCGCTTCCCTTCCTCTAACACGCCCCGGCGGAAGACGGTGCGCACTGCCTCGTGGAAGGCCAGGCTCACCGCCTCCGGCGGGTGCATGTCCTGGAAGGCGGTGGTTACCTCTTGGAGTAGGGCGTCCAGGGCGGTCCCCCGCTCCCCTTTTTCCGCTCCGATGAACACCGCCTGCCGGACCGCCTCCCCAAAGCGGGACAGGATCTCCTGCACCAGAGCGGGGTCTGGGCCGGGGGCAGGAGTATACGAGGCCTTCGGCACCCCGACCGCCTGGACGATCTCCTGGATAAAGGCCAGGATATCCTGGTTGACCTGATGGCCGCGGCGCACTGCCTCTAGGAAGACCTCCTCCGAGACCTCGCGGGCGCCCGCCTCTAGCATCACCACGGCATCTTTTGTGCTGGCCACCACCAGGTCCAGGTCGCTCTCCTTCAACTGGCCGTAGGTGGGCAGAGGCACAATCTGGCCCTGGACGACCCCCACCCGGCACATCCCGATGGGCCCCTCAAAGGGGATGTCGGAGATGGCCAGGGCAACAGACGCCCCTATGCCCGCCAGGATGTCGGGCTGGTGCTCCATATCCACCGAGAGGACAGTGGCGATGACCTGCACTTCGTTGCGGAAGTCTTTGGGGAAAAGGGGGCGGATGGAGCGGTCCGTTAGGCGGGCGGCCAGAATAGCCTCTTGACTGGGGCGGGCCTCCCTCCGAAAGAAACTGCCGGGAATCCGCCCTGCCGCATACAGGCGCTCCTCATAGTCCACCGTCAGGGGAAAGAAGTCTACGCTCTCCCGAGCCGTCGGAGACATACAGGCGGTAACCAGC
The DNA here is from genome assembly GCA_002923335.1 of bacterium HR23. GTDB lineage: Bacteria > Chloroflexota > Dehalococcoidia > Lucifugimonadales > HRBIN23 > HRBIN23. The sequence goes on from BEHZ01000157.1 coordinate 2,109, forward strand.
AGGACCGTATCCCCCATCCGCACGGTAACCGCCCCGTTGGCCTGCTCCGCCACATGCCCGGTCTCAATGGTCAAGAGGCGCCCGGCGATATCACGCTGGAAACTACGATACTCCCTTGGCATGCGGTTATGATCCTCCCTCACCGCTCCCGAGAAACACGAACACCCCCTCCGGGGGTGTTACTTACGCAGGCCAAGGCGCGCCAGCAGGGCACGGTAGCGGTGCACATCCTCCCGGGCTAGGTAAGCCAGCAGACGGCGTCGTTGGCCCACCAGTTTCAGCAGGCCTACCCGGGAGTGGAAATCCTTCCGGTGCTGGCGGAGGTGCTCCGTCAGGGTGTTGATACGCTCCGTCAGGAGGGCAACCTGCACCTCGGTGGAGCCGGTGTCCTTGGGATGGGTCTGGAACTCTTTGACCAGTTGTGCCTTGCGCTCCTTGTCCAACGCTGTTCCTCGTCCGGTCTGTTCTGCTCTTCGCCATAGATTATAGCACACCCCTTCCTGCCAGGGGGAAGCCCCGCGGGGCCGGGGCCTTACCTCACAGCAACACCAACCGGGGCGCGTGCCCCCTTCCCGTGAGCGGGGCAGTCCCCTACACTACCAGGGGAGGAGCCGTGCCGCGGAAGGTCGTTATGGTCTGGAGCGGGGGCAAAGACAGCACCCTTGCCCTGTATCACCTCCTTCAAGACCCCGCCTTCCATGTCGTGAGCCTCCTGACCACCGTTACTCAGGATTACCAACGGGTGAGCATGCACGGGGTGCGCTACGACCTGCTCCAGGCCCAGGCCCACGCCATCGGCATCCCCCTGCACACCGTTTGGATTCCCCGGCAGGCGTCCAACGCCATCTACGAATCGGCCGTGGGCCAAGCGCTGGAGAACCTGGCCCAGCAAGGGGTGCGCACCGCCGCCTTCGGCGACCTCTTCCTGGAAGACATCCGTGCCTACCGGGAGCGCATGCTGGCCCAGGTGGGCTGGCAGGGAGTTTTCCCCCTGTGGGGGCGCAACACTGCCCGGGTGGCCCAGGAGTTCCTTGCCCTGGGTTTTCGGGCTATCCTGGTGTGCGTGGACACCCAAGCCCTTCCCGCCGACTTCGCGGGCCGCCAGTTTGACCAGAGCCTGCTGGCCGACCTGCCCCCGGGCGTTGACCCGTGTGGGGAGAACGGCGAGTTCCATACCTTCGTCTACCAGGGGCCTCTTTTCAGGCACCCCGTGGCGTTTACCCTGGGCCAGCGTGTTCTGCGGGACCGCTGGGCCTATTGCGACCTTTTGCCCTCGGG
>BEHZ01000158.1 GCA_002923335.1 bacterium HR23
CCTGCCTGTTGGGGGCAACACCCCTTATGATGGGAGGGGGGAAGGTGCATGGGCAAGCGGCGTATCCGTTTGGACGCCCTTCTGGTGGAGCGGGGGTTGGCTCCCACACGGGAGAAGGCCCAGGCCCTGGTGCTGGCCGGCCAGGTAGTGGTGGAGGGCCGGCCCGCACGCACACCGGGGCAAATGGTGGCGCCCTCGGCACGCCTGGCGGTGGCGGCCCCCCTGCCCTATGTGAGCCGGGGGGGCATCAAACTGGCCCACGCCCTGGACACCTTCTGCATCCCCGTGAAGGGAATGGTATGCCTGGATGTGGGGGCGTCCACCGGGGGCTTTACCGATTGCCTTCTGCAGAGGGGGGCCAGGCGGGTCTACGCCGTGGATGTGGGCAGAGGGCAGTTGGACATCCGCCTGCGCCGAGACCCCCGGGTGGTGGTGATGGAGGGCGTCAACGCCCGTTACCCCTTCCCCCTGCCGGAGCCGGTGGACCTCATTACGGTAGATGTCTCTTTCATTTCCCTGCTGTTGGTGCTCCCCAGCGTGGTGCGCCACCTGGCCCACGGGGGGCCGGTGCTCTGCCTGGTGAAGCCCCAGTTTGAGGCCCCCCGAGGGAGCGTGGGCAAAGGGGGTGTGGTGCGGGACCCCCAGGTGCACGCCCAGGCCATCGCCAAAGTGGCCCTGTGGGCCATTGGGCAGGGGTGGCGGGTGCGGGGGATTACCCCCTCTCCCCTTTTGGGGGACAAGGGCAACCGGGAGTTCTTCCTCTATCTGGAGGTGCCCCCGGTGGTATGATGGGGCGTGGAGAGAGGTATCGGGTGTAGCAAGGCGGGTGAAGGCCATGCCCCCCTTCCAGGTGGTTGCTCCCTTCCAGCCCACGGGCGACCAGCCCCAGGCCATTCGGCGCCTGGCCGAAGGCCTGCGCAAGGGCTACCGCTATCAGACCCTCCTTGGGGTGACCGGGAGCGGGAAGACCTTCACTATGGCCCATGTCATCGCCCAGGTCCAGCGCCCCGCCCTGGTAATCTGCCACAACAAGACCCTGGCAGCCCAACTGGCCACCGAGTTCAAGGAGTTCTTCCCCCACAACGCCGTGGAATACTTCGTCTCCTACTATGACTACTACCAGCCTGAGGCGTATGTTCCCGAGACGGATACCTATGTGGAGAAGGAGACGGACATCAACGAGGAGATAGACCGTCTCCGCCACTCGGCTACCCGCGCCCTGCTGACCCGTCGGGATGTGGTCATCGTCGCCTCGGTCTCCTGCATCTACGGCCTGGGGGCGCCGGAGGAGTATTACTCCTTTGTGGCACGGGTGCAGAAAGGGGAGCGCCGTTCCCTGCAGCGCCTCTTGCGCTCCCTGGTGGATATGCAGTATGAGCGCAACGATGTGGACTTCCGTCGGGGCACCTTTCGGGTGCGGGGGGATACCCTGGACATCTTCCCCGCCTACGAGGAGTTGGCGGTGCGCATCTCCTTCTGGGGGGACGAGGTGGAGCGGATTCGCCAGTTGGACCCCCTCACCGGCGAGGTGGTGGCCGACCTGGAGGAGGTGGAGATTTTCCCCGCCAAGCACTTCGTTACGGGGCGGGAGAAACTCTTGCGGGCCATAGAAGGCATCCAGGCGGAACTGGAGGAGCGCCTGCAGGACCTGGAACGGGAGGGGAAACTCCTGGAGGCCCAGCGCCTCAAACAGCGCACCCGCTTTGACCTGGAGATGCTGGAGCAGGTGGGCTACTGCACCGGCGTGGAGAACTACTCCTGCCACCTGCAGGGGCGTCATCGCCCTGTCAACGGCAAACTGGCCGTGGCTTGCGGGTCGCCCCCCTGGACCCTCCTGGACTACTTCCCCGACGACTTCGTCTGCTTCATTGACGAATCCCACATGACCGTGCCCCAGATTCGGGGGATGTATGGGGGGGATATTTCCCGCAAACAGACGCTGGTGGACTACGGCTTCCGCCTTCCCTCGGCCCTGGACAACCGCCCCCTGTCCTTCCAGGAGTTTGAGGAGCGGCTGCATCAGGTCATCTTCGTCTCCGCCACGCCCGGCCCCTATGAACTGGCCGTCAGCGAGCAGGTGGTGGAGCAACTCATTCGCCCCACGGGTATCCTGGACCCCACGGTGGAGGTGCGCCCCACCGCTGGCCAGGTGGACGACCTCATCGGCGAAATCCGTCAGCGGGTGGAGCGGGGGGAACGGGCTTTGGTTACCACCCTGACCCAGCGCATGGCCGAGGAACTGGCCGATTATCTGCAGGAGATGGGCATCAAGGCCCATTACCTCCACGCCGAGGTGGAGACCCTGGAGCGGAGCGAAATCCTGCGGGACCTGCGCCTGGGGGTCTACGATGTGGTGGTGGGCATCAACCTCTTACGGGAGGGGCTGGACTTGCCCGAGGTGAGCCTGGTGGCCATCCTGGACGCTGACAAAGAGGGTTATTTGCGCTCCGAGACGGCCCTTATCCAGACCATGGGCCGTGCTGCACGCCACGAGCGGGGCCATGTGATTATGTATGCGGATACCATCACCGAGTCCATGCGCCGTGCGATAGAGGAGACCCAGCGCCGTCGGCGCATCCAGGAGGAATACAACCGTCGCCACAACATTGTGCCCACCTCTATCCGCAAGGCGGTCAGGGACATCACCGAGCGGGTGCGCCAGACGGCGGTAGCGGAGCACAAGGCCCCCTATGTGGTGCACCGCCAGACCCTCACCCGAGAGGAGGCGGTGCGCCTCATCAAGGAACTGGAGCGCCAGATGAAGGAATGCGCCCACCGTCTGGAGTTTGAGAAGGCGGCGCTGTTGCGGGACCAGATATACGACCTGCGCCGTCTGCTTGAGGACCCCGACCCTGTGCAGAGGAAGACACGGCGGTGAAGGGGATGCCCAGGCTCCCGCTCGGTGGCGTTGTGCTGGCCCTCCTTCTCCTGGCGGGGGCGTGCCGGAGCGCTCCTCCGGAAGGGAACCCTGCCCTGCCTCCCGGCTTCGCCGACACCCCTGTGCCGGATGTGCCCCTGGCAGGCTACGCCTACTTTGCCCAGGAGAGCCCCCTGCGCATCACCCCCCAGGCCCTTGCGCTGGAGGGGGCAGGCGCCTCCGATGCGATAGACATCGTCTCCGCAGTCCTGTGGCTCTCCTCGGATGGGCAGACGGGTGGGGGGGCGCTCGTCCTGGCCAGTCCCGAACAGGGGGAACTGGTGCATCTGCTCCTGCAGGAATCGGTGCCGGACTGGTGGACGCATCGTGCGGGGCAGGTGGTGGCGGTGGTGCAGGGGCAGGGGGCCGCCGCCTCCGGCCTGCAAGACGCTATCCGCCAGAACCG
>BEHZ01000159.1 GCA_002923335.1 bacterium HR23
CTGGAAATCCGTGCGCCCGAGCATTAGGAAGATGGCGGGACGGCAGAAGAGTTCAAAGACCACCAGGGCACTGACCGGGTTGCCGGGGAGGCCCAGATGAGGCACCCTTCGCCCGCCGGGGGAAGGAAACCAGCCGAAGGCCATGGGCTTCCCCGGACGCATCCGCACCGTCCAGAACTCCACCTTTCCCTGTTGGGCCAGCACATCTTTCACGATATCGTAGTCGCCCCGAGACACCCCCGCCGAGGTGAGGAGGAAGTCGGCTCTCAGGCCCTCCTGCACCTTCCTCTTCAGGTCATCTAGGTTGTCCCGAGCGATGCCCAGCAGAAGGGGAATGCCCCCTGCCTGGCGCACCGCCGAGCCTATGCTATAGGAGTTGGCGTCGTAAATCTTCCCCGGCTGGGGAGGCTCCCCCGGAGCCAGCAGTTCATCCCCCGTGGAGAGGACGGCTACCACCGGGCGCCGAATCACCTTCACCGTCGCCTTACCCACCGTGGCCAGAACGCCTATATGGGCCGGCCCCAGCACCGTGCCCTTCCTCAGCACCAGTTCCCCTTGCCGTATATCCTCCCCCCTGGGACGGATGTTGGCACCCTTTTTCACCGGGGCACGGATGGCGATCTCCTCCAGCCCCCTGCCGGAACGACGGCGCTCCACCTCATCGGTCTCCTCAAAGGGAACAACCGTATCCGCTCCGGGGGGAACGGGCGCTCCCGTCATAATGCGTATGGCGGTGCCGGGGGACACCGCCTGCTGGGGCACTTGCCCCGCCAGAACCATCCCCGCCACCCGCAAGATACGAGGGGACTCAGGGCTGGCCCCACGGATATCTTCCCAGCGGACGGCGTAACCGTCCATGGCCGAGTTATCCCACGGCGGAACATCCAGAGGGGAGCCCACATCTTCTGCCAGAACGAGCCCCAGGGCGTCTCCTATAGGCACCTCAACAGAAGGGAGGGGAGCGAAATGGGCTAGGATGCGCCCCTGGGCCTCTTCCACCGAGAGCATGCCTTCCGTGTGGCGGTGCCCTTCCATCGCCCTGGCCCTTACCAGTCTCTAGGTTTATAATAGCACGGCCAGGGCCGGGAGCACCGGCTGGCAGAAGGGCCCTTCCCCTAACTCACCAGGTAAAGGGTGGGGTAGATGAACACCCACGCCACATCCACGAAGTGCCAATACTTCACCACCCCCTCCACGCCCCAGTAGTTGCCCTGGGTGAAGCGCCCCTCCCTCGCCAGGAAGCGCACAAAGGCCAGGGCGATAATACCCGTCAACACATGGAAGGCGTGGATGCCCGTAGTGGTGAAGAAGATGGTGCCATAGGCAGTGTGGGGCGGGAAGAAGTGGAAGGCCTCCCGCCACTCCAACGCTACCCCCACCAGGAACAGCAACCCCAGGGCAATGGTGGCGGTCAGGTTGCTCAACAACCCCTTCAGGTCCCGGTGGATAGCACACGCCTCGGCTCGATAGGCGGTGAGGCTGCTGAGCAGCAGGACGACGGTGATGGCTAGGCCCAGGGGCTGGTTCACCTCCTCAGGGCGATGGGTGCGCAGGAGGTAGTATCGGCTGGAGAGGAGGGCGGTAAACAGAAAACTCTCGGAAAGGAGGAAGAGCCACAGCCCCACCCGATTGACGGTCACACGGCTACGGGCGTGGGCGGGATGAACAGCCTGGGGATGGGCAGCCATTTACTCCTCCTCCCGCCACAACTGGGCGATGTGCATATAGTAGTAAACGATAAGGCCAGCATCTATCAGGTTGATGACGAGCAGAAAGGGGATAAGGCCGGGGAGATGGGCTACCATCCACAGGTATTCCACCACTGTCAGCCCGATAAGGGCGACCCATACCCACAACCCCCGGCGCAAAGCGCTCGCGAGGCCGTTGCGCTCCATAGGCACCCCCTAACCCTCCTGGGCGTTGTCGCCCCCACCGGCCACACCCACAACCGCATGACGCGCCCCAGGCACTCCGTAATCGTAGGGCGAACCCACCACTTCCGGCTCGGCAGGGAAGTTCTCCGGCGGGGGCGGAGAGGATGTCTGCCACTCCAGAGTGCGGGCGTTCCAGGGGTTGGCCACCGCCTTAGGCCCCCGCACCCAGGAGTAGGCCATATTCACCACCAACACCAGGAAACCCGCCGCCAGGATAAAGGCCCACACGCTGGCGAACATATTGATGCCGGCCAGCGACGCCGGGTAATCCGCAGCGCGGCGGGTCATCCCATGCACCCCGGCCCAGAACATGGGCAGGAAAGTCAAGTTGTAGGCGATGAAGGTCCACCAGAAGTGCAGACGACCCAGGCGTTCGTTATACATCCTGCCGGTCATCTTGGGGAACCAGTAATACACCGCCGCCAGTATGGCAAACACCTCACCGCCCATAATGGTGTAGTGGAAATGGGCGACCACGAAGTAGGAGTCCTGGAGGTGAATATCCGTTGGCACGTCCGCCAGGAAGATGCCTGTAATGCCCCCGATAAGGAAGTTGAAGAAGAACCCCAGGACAAAGAGCATGGGCGTGTCCAGCCGAAGGCGGCCCAGCCACATCGTGCCCAGCCCCGCCAGGAACACCACCCCCGTGGGGATGGAGATCAACTCGGTGGTAACCATAAAGGGCAGGTGCAGGGCATTGGACATGCCACTGGTAAACAGGTGGTGCGCCCACACAATGAAACTCAGCCCCACAATCCCTATAAACGCCGTTGCCACCCAACGGTAGGCGAACAGGGGCTTGCGGGCGAAGTGGCTGGTGATCTCCAAGACAATGCCAAAGGCAGGCAGAATCATAATGTAAACGGCCGGGTGGGAATAGAACCAGAAGATATGCTGATACAGCAGGGGCTTGCCTCCCAGGCTCGCCTTGAAGAAGGAGGTCCCCGCCACCCGGTCCAGCACATCCATCAGCAGGGCAAAGGCGACGAACTGGGTCGCCGTTAGGCTGATCATTCCAGCGGCGAACACCGACCACGTGAAGATAGGGATGCGGTCCCAAGTCATCCCCCGTGCCCGCAGGGTGATGACCGTCGCCAGAAAGTTCAGCCCGCCCAGGATAGAGGAGAAACCGAAGGTGAGGAAGGCCAACAGGAAGGGCAACTGCCCACTGGCGTTCACCGTGGCCAGTGGTGGATAGGCCGTCCACCCGCTATCAAACCCGCCCATCAGGGGGGCGGTGAGCAGGAGCACCGCCACCGGCGGGATAATCCAGTAGCTCAGTGCGTTCACCCGGGGGAAGGCCACATCCTCCGCCCCGATTTGCAGGGGGAG
>BEHZ01000160.1 GCA_002923335.1 bacterium HR23
TAAAGCCAAAGCGCACTGCCTGCAGAGCGAAGTTGCGCTCATAACGGAGCATTCCCCCCTTGCCAGTAGGGCGTGAAATGCTCCAAAACCGTGCGCTCGCTCCCTTGCGCAAGGGCGACACAACCGCTACACTGCAGGGCGATGCTGTGCACAGCGCCCTGGAGCCCCCCCCAGGGCCCGCAGGAGGGTGTAGATATGGCAAGTCTCACCGTTGAACGCCCTGTTCCGTCCGACCCCTTTCTGGCCATCCGCCGGATACCGGGGCTGGTCGCGCAGGTGCTGACCACCGCCTTACGCCTCGTCCTCGTAACTGTTGAATTGCTCCTGAGCCTGGTCGCCCTTCCCCTGACCCCGCCTTTCCTATTACTGCAAGTGCTGACCTGGGCATGCTCCCTGTTGGACTCCACAGTGATGGGGAACCGGCAGGGGTTTGCCTCTACACGCCCCATGCCTACCTTCTCCCAGCCGGAGGCTGAGGAGCCATCTTCGGTGCGCCGTCCCGAGCGGGCGCGCCTGTAACCCTTCATCCCCGATGCCTCCAGACGGCAGGGTTGGCCAGGTAGCGGGGGCGTTTGCCCGCCCGCCAGCGCAGGAGGTCTTCGGCTACCATGGCCGAGTAGCGCCTCACGGTCTCCCAGGTCGCGCCCCCGATATGGGGGGTCAGGAGCAGGTTGGGGCACGCCAGCAAAGGGCTTTCGGGGGGAAGAGGGCTAGCCTCCAGCACGTCCAGGCCCGCCCCGGCCAAGCGCCCCTCCTTCAGGGCCTGACAAAGGGCCTCTGTGTCCACCAAGGAACCCCCGCCTGTATTGACGAGGAAGGCGGTGGGCTTCATCAGCGCCAGGCGCTGGGCGTTGAGCAAATGGTGAGTCTCGGGGGTATCGGGGGCGTGGAGGGTAAGGATGTCCGCCTGGGCCAGCACCTCTTCCAGGGGCAGGAGGGGAATGCCCCGCATGGGTGGGGCGTAAGGGTCCGAGGCGATAACACGCATTCCCAGGGCACGCCCCATGCGTGCCACCCGACGCCCGATGTTCCCCAATCCGACCACGCCGAGGGTCTTTCCTGCCAGTTCCACCCCCCGAAAGCGGTGATAGGCGTCCAAGGGGTTGCTCCACCGGCCCCCGGCCACATAGGCCGACGCCTCAGGAATGCGTCGGGCCAAAGCCAGCATCAGCCCCACGGCCAACTCTGCCACCGCCTGGGCGTTGCGGGCTGGTGTGTGCACCACCACGACACCCGCCTGGGTAGCACCCTCCAGGTCCACCTGGTTGGTGGCGTGCCGACAGAGGGCTAGGAAGCGCAGGGGCGAGTCGGGGGCGAACACCTCGTCAAAGAAAAAGTCGATCTCGCTGACCACCGCCTCTATCCCTTCCCGACGGAGGCGCTGGGCGAGTTCGGAGGGACCCCAAAGCCGGTGGGTCTCGGTCCACGGCTCGTAGAGCACCTCTATGCCCTCCTGCAGGCGGGCGAAGGCTTCCGGCGCAAAGGGGGCCAGCACCAACGCCCTCATAGAAACCTCCTCTGCACCTCCTCCGCCGCCAGCAGGCCACTGCGCACCGCCGACTCCATTGTGGAGGGCCAGCCCGTGCGCGTCCACTCCCCTGCCAGGAAGAGGTTGGGGATGGGAGTCGCCTGCGGAGGGCGCAGGGCCTCCACCCCTGGTGCAGGGCAAAAGGTAGCGTTCCGCATGAGCACCCCGCGGAAGTGGAGCAGTCGGGCCCGCCGGGCAAGAGGGAAAAGGTGCTCCATCTCCTCACGAAAAATCGCCTCCAGTTCCTCCTGGCTCTTCCCCACATACGCCTCTGCCCCGCTAATGGAGATGCTCAAGTGCTGACCCGGCCCCTCCAGGCTCCACAGGGCCGACTTGTTGAACACCCACTGCATCGGACTGTTGAGGAAACCCACAAAAGGCTCCCGCATGACGGGGCGGTCATACCAGAGATGGATGTTCAGAATAGGGGCACCCTTGAGACGGCGCACCGGAGCGAAGAAGGGGTGTTCCGCCCAACCGGGGCCGAGGAGGTGGGGAAGGGCATCCCACGGCACCGCGGAAACCACCGCTGTAGCCGTAATCTCCGCACCATCGGCCAGTGCCACCCCCTTCACCCTCTCCGCCTCCCACATCAGACGGGCTACCGCTACCCCCGTCAGCACCGTGCCGCCTCGCCGGGCCAGGTGCCTTCGCACCGCCTCCTCCAGAAGGGGGGAGAGCGGAGTCCTGGCCCAGCCCATATCGGCAGTGTGGGGGCCGGCCAGCAGGGCTTCCTGAAGAACCATGATGCCCATCATGGCGCTGACCTGGTGAGGTAAGGCGTTCAGAGTGCCCAAAATGATGGGCTCCCACAAATGTCGGATAATGCGAGGGGTCTGGCCGTGCGTCTCCAGCCACTGCCGGAAGGTGATACCCTCCAGCCCGTCTCGCTGGCGAAGGCGGTCTGCCCCGCGAACCGACAGGATGCCCCGAAGGGCACGCACCTTCTCTCTAAGGGTAAGGTGGGGATACGCCAGGAAAGAGGCGGACAAGTGCAGAGGGGAGGGAAGGCTTGGCTGGGAGAAGAGGACGCCCCGTCGGCCGGTTACGGCCTCTACCAGGGGCACCTCAAGGCGCCTCTGCAGGAACACCTTATCCCGTATTCCCAGGCGCTCCAGCAGGCCCAGGTAAGCGGTGAAACACCGCATGAGCACGTGCTGGCCCAGGTCTACATGGTGCCCCACTACTGGGTCAAGGAAGGAGGAGGCCCGTCCGCCCAGCCACCGGCGCCTCTCCACCAGGGTTACCCGCCAGCCACGGTCGGCCAGAACGCAGGCGACGGTGATGCCCGCCAACCCTCCTCCCACTACCACGCAGGAGCGGGAATGGGGAGACTGCTCTGCACCCACAGACGCACCATCAGGCTCGCCTTCTCTCGCCCAGAGAGGGCGATGCGTTGTCCGAAGACCCGATACCTCTGGGCTTCTATGCGGTCCAGCAAACGGCGATATATGCCCCCCAGCACCGCCGGACACGCTCGTGAGCGCCACGAAAGAAGGGGCAACAAGGGACGCGCGCTCTGGAAAAAAACCCGCGCCCTCTGGGCTTCAAAGGCCATCAAGCGCACGAAGGCGTCGTTATAGACCCCCTTGAGCAGGTCCTCCTCAGAGTAACCGAAGCGGGCCATATCCTCGTGGGGCAGGTAGATACGGCCCCGGCGGGCGTCCTCCTCCACGTCCCGAAGGATATTGGTCAACTGCATAGCCAGCCCCAGGTCCACCGCAT
>BEHZ01000161.1 GCA_002923335.1 bacterium HR23
CGGTGCCGGGAGGGTGCCCAAAGCAGGGGCGGGCACCTTGGCAGGCTCTGGGGGGGCGGGGGCAACGATTCCTGCGGGCTTCACCTCTGCATCCGGCGGAGCGTTGAAGAGGCGCTCCAGGTCCTCCCCCTCCACCGTTTCATACTGCATCAGGTAGCGGGCGATTTGGTCCAGTTTGGCACGATTGTCCCGCAGAATGGCCTCAGCCCGCTCCTTCGCCTGCAGGAGCAGGGCGTTCACCTCTTCGTCGATGAGTTCCTCGGTGCGGGGACTGTAGTCCCGCTGTTCCGCTATCTCCTTGCCCAAAAAGACCAGTTCTTCCCGTTTGCCATAGACCCGGGGGCCCAGTTTCTCGCTCATGCCGTAGCGGGTAACCATGGCCCGTGCCAGGCGGGTGGCCTGCTCCAGGTCGTTACTGGCGCCGGTGGTGACCTCTCCGAAGGTCAACTCCTCGGCGGCCCGTCCCCCCAAGGCCACGGCCAGCATGGCCTCAAACTGGGCTCGTGTCCACAGATGGCGATCCTCCTGGGGCACCATACGGGTGTAGCCCCCCATCGTCCCTCGTGCCACGATGGAGATTTTATGCACCGGGTCGGCGTGGGGGAGCATGCGGGCCACCAGGGCGTGCCCGGCCTCGTGGTATGCGGTGATCTCCTTCTCCTTGGGGGAGATGACCCGACTCTTGCGCTCGGGGCCGGCCACCACCCGGTCAATGGCTTCGGCGAACTCCCGCATACCGATGGTCTTCTTGTTCCGGCGGGCGGCCAGGATGGCTGCCTCGTTCACCAGGTTGGCCAGGTCCGCTCCGCTGAAGCCGGCCGTTTGTCGGGCGAGGAGGTCCAGCGACACATCGCTCTCCAGGGGTTTGCCCTTGGTGTGCACCTTCAGGATGGCCAGGCGCCCCTGCACATCGGGCAAATCCAGCACCACGCGACGGTCAAAGCGCCCCGGACGCAGGAGGGCAGGGTCCAGGATATCGGGGCGGTTGGTGGCGGCGATCACGATGATGTTGGTGGAGGAGTCGAACCCGTCCATCTCTACCAGTATCTGGTTGAGGGTCTGCTCCCGCTCGTCGTGGCCCCCGCCCAGGCCTGCTCCCCGGTGACGCCCCACGGCGTCTATTTCGTCGATGAAGACGATGCAGGGGGCGTTGCGCTTGGCCTGGTCAAAGAGGTCCCGCACACGGGCAGCCCCCACCCCTACAAACATCTCCACAAACTCGGAACCGCTGATGGAGAAGAAGGGCACGCCCGCCTCGCCGGCCACCGCACGGGCCAGGAGGGTCTTGCCGGTGCCTGGGGGGCCAACCAAGAGCACGCCCCGGGGGATGCGTGCCCCCAGGGAGGCAAACCGCTCCGGATACTTCAGAAACTCCACCACCTCCTGCAGTTCCTGCTTCGCCTCATCCACTCCGGCCACATCGGCGAAGGTTACCGTAGGGCGGTTGGCCATAAAGAGGCGAGCGCGGCTCCGCCCAAAGGTGAGAGTCTGGGAGGAGGAACCCTGGGCCTGCCGGAGCATGAACAGCAGGAAGAGGGCGAACAAAAGCAGGGGCAGGAAGTTCAGGACGACGCTGAGGAAACTCCCCAGGCCCCCACTGCTCTTTACCGTAATCTTCACGCCCCCCTCGCCCGTCGCCACGCCCTCTCGGGTGAGGGTCTCCACCAGGCTGAACCCTTCCTCCTTGCGGGAGCGGAAGGTCTGCCCATCCTTCGTCTGCACCGTCAGGTCGTCCCGGCGCACCTCAATGGAGGCGACCCGCCCTTGCTTGGCCCACTCAATGACGGTGCTAATGGGCACCTCTTTGTTGCCGTAGTTGGGCTGAAGCACCGTGGTGATGATGACCACAACGGCAACGATGATGAGGAGCCATATAAACCCGTTGCGGATAAAGCGTGCGCTCATCCCATCCTCAACCTGCTTCCATCATACTAGAAAACGAAGCCCCCTGCAAAGGGAAGGCCCAGACCAGGGGGGAAGGAGGGGGAAGGTCCTGTTTTTATCTTACCACAGGCCCCGTCGGTGTGCCTGTATGATGGGAAGGAGGGCCCCAGGAGCACCCGCCCGTGCCACACGCCGAAAAGGTCGCCGTTGTTCTGGCTGCCTACAACGAGGGGCCGAACCTGGCCCTCCTGCTCCCCCGCCTGCGGGCGGTCCTGGATGCCCTGGGCCTGCCCTGGGAGATGGTGCTGGTGTTGGATGGGGACGACGGCGCCCACGAGTGGGTGGCCCGTTTCGCCCAGGGGCTTCTCCCCGGGCAGGTGAAGGTCTCCTGGTCGCCTCAACGGCGGGGCTTCGGCAACGCCCTGCGAGAGGGTTTCCGCCTGGTCTCGCCCGACGCAGTCTATGTCGCCACCCTGGACTGCGACCTGAACCACAGCCCCGAGGAACTTCCCCGCTTCGTGGAGGCTCTACGCCAGGGGGGGGTGCAGGTAGTGGTCGGCTCCCGCTACTTGAATGGGGGGATGGTATCCGTCCTGCCCTGGTGGAAGCGCTGGGCCAGCAGTCTCACCAACCGTGCCCTTGCACTCCTGACCGGCACCCCCCTTACCGACATCACCTCCAACTACCGCCTCTACCGACGGGAGGTGGTTCAGGGGTTGGCCCAGGCGTGTGGCGCTAATGATTTCTCCTTCGCCCCTCAGGTTATCCTGCACCTGGCGCGGCGGGGGGTCCGCATCGCCGAGGTGCCCATCGCCTTCCACCCCCGTCGGCACGGGGTTTCCAAACTGCCCAAAGCCTCCACCACCTTGGGCTACCTGCGCCTGTTTACGGTGCACCTGTTCCTGCGCCTTGTCCCCTGGGGCAAAGGGAAGGCCAGGGATGGGGGTGGCTAGCAGGTCCACGCAAACAGGTTCCACCCTCGGCGCAGGGTGAAGGTAACATTCCCGCACTGGAAGGTGGTGTCCTCCGTGAGGAAGAGGAAGTAGGCCTTGTTGCGCTGGAGTTGGGTGAGGGTGCTGCGGCCGGGGTCGGCGAAGTCAAAGAAGCGGGGGTTGCGGGGCTCTTCGTAACTCCACGCCCGCTGAAGGGCCCGCTCCAGGCCGCGCCACGCCTGTTGAGGGGGTGGCGGTGGGGGGAAGGCCGAGAGGTTAAAGTTGGGGCGGAGCGCACCCGGCTCCCATGTGGCGGTCTGGTCGGCGATGCGCTCCCCTACCCGGAAGCGGATAACGGCGCCCGACGGGAAGGATTCCCCCGGGGCGAGGCCAATGGTGAGGGTGAAGG
>BEHZ01000162.1 GCA_002923335.1 bacterium HR23
AGGATATCGTGGGGCTCCCACCCCGCCTGGTGGCGGAGCGGGGCATTGCCCGCTCCTTCCAGATGCCCCAACTCTACCTCTCCCTCACCGTGTTGGAGAACCTCCTGCTGGCCCTCGCTATCCGTGGGGGAAAGGCGGGGGACTTCTGGGCGCCCCTGGCCCGCAACAGTCGGGTGGAAGAGGCTGAGGGGGTCTTGGAGCAGTTTGGCCTGGAAGAGTATCGGGACCAGAAGGCCTCCCAACTCCCCGAAGGGGCACGGAAACTGCTGGACATCGCCCTCTCTTTCGCCCGACGTCCCCGTATGCTTCTGATGGACGAACCGACGAGCGGTGTGAGTGTCAAGGATAAGTTCCGCATCATGGACACCTTGGTGCGGGTTCTCAAGGAGAGCGGGGTAACCACCGTCTTTGTGGAGCACGATATGGAAGTGGTGGAGAAATATGCGGAGCGGGTTCTTGTCTTCCACGAGGGACGGGTCTTAGCGGATGGCCCATCTTCGGCAGTGCTCGCCGACGCAACGGTGCGCCGGGCTGTGTTAGGGGAGGGAGCATAGGTGCTCCAGGTGCAGCAGGTTACCGTGCGTATTGGGGGGTTGACCATCCTCCGCTCCCTGTCCCTGGAGGTGCCGGCGGGGAAAATCGTGGGCTTGGTGGGGCGTAACGGGGCGGGGAAGACCACCACCTTCAAGAGCATCCTAGGCCTGGTCCCCGTGGTGGCAGGGCAGATTCGGCTGGACGGAGCCGACCTCCTCGCCTTTCCTCCCCACGAGCGGGCCCGCGTGGGCATCGGCTATATGCCCGAGGACCGTCGCCTTATTGGGCCCCTAACGGTGCGGGAGAATCTCCTCCTATCTTGGTGGGCCCAGGGTCGGCAAGAGGTGGGGGAGAGGCTGGAGGAGGTGTTCCGCCTGCTGCCCGAGGTGGCGGAACTGGCTCCTCGACGGGCCTCGCAACTGAGCGGAGGACAGCAGAAGTTGGTGGCTCTGGCCCGTAGTCTCCTCAATGCCCGCCGGCTCCTGCTGTTAGATGAGCCTCTGGAAGGGGTCTCCCCTGCCCTGTCCGCCCGGCTGGCCGAGGCGGTCCGGCGGTTCCAGGAGAAGGAGCGGAGCCTAGCCATTCTGGTGGCTGAATCTGACCTGAAGCGAATGCGCCTGTTCACCCAGGACATCTACACCATTGAGCGGGGAGAGGTCATTCAGGAGGGGTAGCCGTCTCACCCCCAAGGAGGCTGGGAGCGCTCGGCTTTGAGGGTCGCCTCCGCTGGCCTCACTTCAGACCCCGGCGGAGGGGAAGGACAGCCAGCCCGCTTATAAGGTAGGCCAGGCCTGCCACAAGGAAGGGCACCTGATAAGAGCCAGAGGTCTCCCGCAGGAAGCCCGCCACCAGGGGGCCGACGGCCCCGCCGATGGCTCCGATGGCCTGCAGGACCCCGTAAATCCGGCCGAAGGCAGGGCCGGCGTAGAGGTCCGCCGCCAGCGTGCCCAGGAGTGCCAAACGGGCCCCGGTGCCTAGACCCAGCAGGACTGCATAGGCCGCCAGTGGCCCACCCCCGGCGCCCGGCGGCACCAGGGCCAGCAGGCCCACCGCCAGCGCCGAGAGGAGAGAGCCTCCAAGCCATACGGGCACTCGCCCTATCCGATCCGAGAGGGACCCCCCGGCCAGGGAACCGAGGGCGCTGTGGGCAAAAGACCCCGTCAGGGCCATCACAATCCAGGAGGCGGTGCTCCCCAGCCCTTCGGCGGCGGCCGCCTGGTGCACCAGCACGATGTTGTAGGCCACCACCCCGGATACGTAGAGGACCGCCAGGGACCAGAAGGCCAGAGTGCCCACGGCCTCCCGCAGGGCGCCCACCGGCGCTCCTGCCTGGCGAGCCTGTGGGGCGGGGGGCGGGTCCAGCAGGGCTACCAAGGGAAGCAGCAGGAAAGGGGGCAGGACCATGAGCACGAGAGCGGAGCGCAGGCCCAGGGCCCCCATCGTCCACCCCAACACCGGGAGGATCAGGACGGGGCCCAGGGAATAGCCCACGGCCATACCGCCGATGGCGGAGCCCCGCCGCCGGGGGAAGCGGCGGGCCAGGTAGGCAGTGGAGCCGGTGGCCACCAGCGCCTGGGCCATGGCCTGCAAGACCCCGAAGGCCAGGACGTAGTGCCACACCTCCCGCACCAGGGCCAGGGCCCCGTAGAGGAGGGCTGTGCACCCGAGGCCCATCACCACCGCTCGGCGCGGGCCTGCCTTGTCCACCCACGCGGCGGCAATCGGCGTCAGGAAGATCACCGCCAGCCAACTGAAGGCGTATCCCAGGGTGCTCAGGCCAGGCGACCAGCCATACTCCCGCTGGAAGGCCAGATAAAGAAGGGAGAAACTGCCCCGGGCGTTCCACATGAGACCGAAGGCCAGAAGGAGCACCCCCACCACCAGAAGGGCGGGAAACCGTTCTTTGCGGGGCTCCCGCACAGGCCCTACTTTTTACGAGGGCGAACTCGCCCTCCACTCCGGCAGGCTCCGGCGAAGGGCCTCCGCCACTCCCTCCGGAAGGGCAACCGGCCGGCCCTCCCTGTCCAGCCACACCTGGACGGACCAGCCCTCCGCCGCAACCTGCCCATCCTCCTTCAAGATTCGGTAGCCCAGCCGAAAGGCCCGGGTGCGCACCTCCTCCGTCCAGGCCTGAACCAGGACCCGCTCCCGGTGCTGGAGGGGCAGGAGGTATCGGCAGAAGTTCTGGGTGATGGCGAAGTCCCGCTGAGGAACCCCGGGAGGGCGCGGGCGCACCACAACTCCCAGCCGGAGGAGGTGCTCTAGCCGGGCCTGTTCAAAGAACTCAAAATAGCGGGCGTTGTTCACCACCCCGTCGGCATCCATATCGGTTGACCGCACCACGAGCAGCATATCGGTGACGGTGTCCATAGGAAGGCCCTCCGGGTCGCAGGCTGTCATCCATGTGAGGATAACCCTACCCCTGCCCGGATCGTTGCATCGGTGGACGCCAAATCCCCCTGGCCAGCCTTAGGGGCATCTCCCGTGGGAGGATACAGCCCCCTGCCGGTGGTCTAGAGGGGTCGCCCAGGACGCCACCGGGAGCGGGTGGTGTTGTCCCGGGGGCTGAGCGGTCTCG
>BEHZ01000163.1 GCA_002923335.1 bacterium HR23
CGTCTACCAGGTGCTTGATGAGACGCAGGCGCAGGATGTCGGCGTCGGAGTAGAGGCGCTGGTTGCTCTGGGTGCGCAGGGGGCGCACCAGCCCCAAGCGCTCATACTTGCGGAGGGTCTGGGGGTGCATGTCCAGGAGTTGGGCAGCCACCCGCATCACATAGAGACCCTGCAGGGGCGAAACCCCCGGCAGAACACGGGAGTTGCGCTGTTGCGGAGAGTGCTGGCGCACCCTAGCCTCCCTCTTCTCTTCGGGTTGCCTCTCCATTGGCGATTGCAACCCCAATTTAGCATCTGACACGGACCATGTCAAGACCCCTGCTACGCACAAGGTGATTGATAGTGCGTCAACAGACGCGGAGCCGTCTCCCACTCCAGCCGAGGGGAAGTGCTTGCGTCTGCATGCCCCCGGGACGGGGGAAGAAAGCGACACCCGCGTGGCAGCACAGGCGCCGGTGCTCGTTCCGACCCCTAGAAGTTGCCCCTGAGCCAGCGACGCTCAAAGAGCACTTTGCCCCAGTGCCACCAGAGAGCGGGCTGGCGGAGGTGGATGGTGGGGAAGCCCTCCTGGGTATAGAAGACACCGCTCATAAACCCGGCCCGTCCGTGGCCCACCTCCAGGAAGCAGGCGCCGAAGCCGTTGTAGACACCAGGGATGCCCCGACCGCTTATCTCAGCAGTGAGGTTGCGGGCAACCACTTTCCCCTGCCCATGGGCGAAGACACCCGCTTTGGGCAGGGCGAACCCTGTGGGCAAGGGGATGACCGTTACATCCCCTAGGGCGTAGACCTGAGGATGGCTGGTGCGCAGTGTCCCCTTGTCTACTGGCACCCAGCCCCGCTGGTCGGTGAGCCCTGCCTCCCGCACCACCGCCGGGGCCTGGTGGGGCGGAATGGCGATGAGGAGGTCATACTCCACGGCGGCGCCGTTTTCAAAGGTCAGCACCCGCTTCTGGGGCTCTATGGCCTTCCAGCGGTGCTGAGGGGAGAAGCCAATACCCCTCTCCTTCAGCAGAGCCAATAGGCCCTGGGTGGCGTTCGGCCCCGCTGCCTGCAGGGGGGCCGGCTCCAGGGTATAGACGCTAATGGAGGAACGCCCCCGCAGACCCTTTTTGTGCAGATAGTAGTCCAGGAGGAAGGCCATCTCATAAGGGGCGGGCGGGCACTTGTAGGGCACGGCGGGGATGAGGATCACCACCTTACCCCCTTTGAACTGGGCCACAGCCTCCTGCAGGCGCACCGCCTGCTCCAGTTCATAGAAACTGTAGGCGGTAGGGAAGAGGCCCGGGGCGGAATCGTAAGCCAGCGACGCCCCCAGGGAAACCACTAGGTAGTCGTAGCCGATACTCCTCCCATCCACCCGCACGGAGCCACCTTTCAGGTCTATCCTCTCCACGGTGGCCTGCACCACCTCCACCCTGCTGGGGAGGAGGTCCCGGAGGGGTCGGCAAATAGCGTCCGGCCGGCGCCAGCCGAAAACCAGCCAGAGCAGGGACGGGGCGAAGCAGTGGCGCGGGTTGCGCTCGATCAGCACAATGCGATGCTCCGAGGGGAGCCAACGCGCAAGGTATTTGGCCGTCGTTAGCCCCCCAACGCCTCCGCCCAGGATAACCACGGTCTTACCGGCCATTCTGCCCTCCTCCTTCAGGTGGCACCACCCGTATGGTAAAACGGTTCTTGGGAACGAAGGAGCAGATATACTCGTAAACGCCGGGGTTCTGGAAACGATAGGTGAGGGTCTGGTTCGGGGGAACCTTGAAGGGGCCGATCCAGTGGGCCACCAGGTCTTCGTTGCGGAGCACCAGGGCGTCCCGCTGGCCGGGCACCATCACCAACTCGCTGGGGAACTCCACATAGACCGGGTAGTCCTCGGTTCGGCGCAGGCGCTCGGCCGTGCCACGGGGCACCACAATGCGCACCTCCCTCCCCACCTGCTCCAGAGGGATGGCGATGCGGTCGGTGGTGGGGTTTACCGGGGGCACTGTGGCGGTGCGCTCCATCAGCAGGAAAACCACCCCTTGCAGAACCAGGGGCAACACCAGAAAGAAGGCGATGCCCAGCGCGACAGGGAGCCAGCGCCGGCGGGCCTTCGGGGAAGCATTTTGAGCCCCTTGCACGCCCTCTACCATCGTCCTTACCCCGTTAGGGGGAACGCACCTCTGCCTCTACATAAAAAGGCCCACGCCGTTCAAAGGAGAGGATAATGGTAAAACGGTCGCCCGGCTTCAGTTCCCGCTTCAAGTCCAAGAGCATGATGTGTTTTCCGCCCGGCTTCAGTTCCAGGACGCCCTGGGCCGGCACCTCAAAGCGCTCCCGGGGGTGCATATGGGCCATACCTCCTTCCATGGTCGTCTCGTGCAACTCCACCCGGCCCGCTACATCGTGGGCGGCAGCCCCCAGGAGGATATCCGGCTCTGCAGTGGGGTTGACTACCCGCAGGTAAACCGCTACCGCTCCCCCCACGCTGGGCGAGGGGCGTGCCCACACGTCCTCCACCACCATCGGTGGAGTTGGGGTAGGAGTAGGCCCCACCACGACCCCGGGCGCACACGCCCCCAGCAGAAGGGCAAAGGCGGGCACCAGGAGCAGGAAAACATTCCGCATCTAGCCCCCTTTCAGCAGATAGCGAATGTCCTGGACGACGAAGCGTATCTCGTCGCCCTGCATGCCGAAGAAGGGAGGGAAGGTCAGGCGTAGACGCCCCTTGGGGTCTATGGCGAAGACAAAGGCGGTGTGGGCGACCCCATATCCCCCGGCGGAGCCGGTATTTTCTTTATAATACTGGACGCCATAGGCTTGGGCCACCTGGGCCACCTGGTCGGGCGTGCCGGTAAGGCCGATAAAGCGGGGGTCAAACCCCTTGACATACTGGCCCAAACGCTCGGGGGTATCCCGCTCCGGGTCCACCGAGATGAAGACGAACTGCACCCTTTGGGCATCCCCCTCCAGGCGCTCCAGCACCTGGCGCATGGCGATCATCGTCGTGGGGCACACATCGGGGCAGTGGGTGTAGCCGAAGAAGAGGAGGACGACCTTGCCCAGGTGGTCGCCCAGACGGAAGGCCTGTCCGTTGGTGTCTACCAGAGG
>BEHZ01000164.1 GCA_002923335.1 bacterium HR23
TCCCGTTCCACCTCGTAGATGGCCAGGTAGCGAGCGTCCCGCAGAAGGGGGTCGGCGTTGCGGTAGCGGGTGGGATGGGTAACGAGCCCCGTCGCCACCATATCGGGCAGGTGGAAGGTGTCATACCACCTGTTGAACTCTTCTTCCTTCAAGGGGTCGGTGCAGTTGGCGGTAACAAAGCGGATGCCTGCTGGATAACGCCCTTCCATTGGGTCCCTCCTCTGGGCCTTTACGGTAGGGAACAGGGGACACACTGTCAAGAGGGGGACCACAAGCATGTATAATCGTGGTGCACCCCGTGCCGGCGGGGTTTGCATTGTAAGGGAGGTGCAGGATGAACGGCAATCGCCTTCTCCCTGAACCCTTTGGGCCTTTGCAGGGCGTGCGCATCCTCTCCTCGGGCACCTGGATAGCCCAGCCCTTCGCCGCCACCCTAGCAGCCGAGATGGGGGCGGAGGTGGTGCAGATAGAGCGCCCGCCAGAGGGCGATAGTGCCTGCCGAATGCAACCTGACGGGCTTCTCCTCCCGACCAAAGAGGGCAAGAAAGTGGGGTGCATCTTCCTGCAGGACCGCCGGTGTGCCCTGTTCATCACCCTCAATATCGCCCATCCCGAGGGGAGGGAGTTGTTCCTGCGCCTTGTGCCGCATTTTGATATCTGGATGGAGAGTTCTCGCCCCGGCACCTATGCCCAATACGGTCTTGACGATGCCACTCTCTTGCGCCACAACCCCCGCTTAGTGATTGTCCATGTCTCCGGCTACGGCCAGACGGGGCACCCCGACTACATCGGCCGTGCCTCCTATGACCTCATCGGGCAGGCCTTCGGGGGGACGATGTATATCACCGGCTCCCCCGACCCGGAGCCCCCTATGCGGGCCGTCCCGTGGACAGGGGACTACATCACCGCCCTCTTCGCTCTCTGGTCTGCCCTGGCGGGTTATATCCACGCCCAGCGCACCGGGGAAGGGCAATCCATAGACCTGGCCCAGTATGAGGCGGTGCACCGGTGCCTGGCAGGGACCATGGTGGCTTACTTCCAGGGCGGGGTGGTGCGGGAGAGGCGGGGCAATCGGGCCGGGGAGGTGCAACCCTACGACGTCTTCCACGCCCGGGACGGCATGGTGGTTATCGCGGTAGCCAACCTGAACATCTTTGAACGGCTGTGCCGACTCATCGGGGTGGAGCGGGATGGGGAGTGGATGCGCATCGCCCACACCCAGCCCGATTCGGAAATAGGTTTGGAGTTTGACGCCCTCCTGCGAGGATGGGTGATAGAGCGTTCGGCGCGGGAGGTGGAGGTGCTCCTCAATCAGCATGGCATCCCGTGCAGTCGCATTATGAGCGCCCGGGATATGGCGGAGGACCCCCACTACCGGGCAAGAGGGGTCCATACCACCTGGGAGGACCTGCAGGTGGGGCGTATTCAAGGCGTTGGGGTAATCCCCAAGTTCAGCAAGACGCCGGGAAAGGTGTGGCGGGGGACAGCCCCTGTAGGCTATGATAACCTGCTGGTCTATGGGAGACTGTTGGGCCTCTCTGCAGAGGAGGTGGAGGCATTACGGAAGAAGGGGGTGCTGTAGGATACACAAGAGGAAGATAGAGCCAACTGTTATGGCTGCCCGGCCAGGATTCGAACCTGGGTCAAGGGATCCAAAGTCCCCTGTGCTACCGCTGCACCACCGGGCAAAGTCCCTGCCTCCCCGGAGCACACCCCTGTGCCGGGCAAGGCGTTCTCTTCAGGAGGTCGGCCTCCGGCGGGCCTGGTGCCGAAGGAGGGAGTCGAACCCTCACGGGGGCCAAGCCCCAGCGGTTTTTGAGACCGCCGCGTCTACCATTCCGCCACTTCGGCAGAGGGCACCCTCTCCATGTAAGCATGTCCCGCACCCATTTGCAATCCCTGGATGCCCCCGCCGGTGAGCAGCCGGCTTTTCTTTTGGGGATACCGGGAGGCCACCCCCTTGGCTTGTATAAAGACGATTTGCCACACGGGATGCAGGGGGCAAAGGCCGCTACGCCCCTATGGCGCCATTCCTTGGTGGGACAAGCCCACGGAGGGGACTTGCAGAAGACGGGCGGGGGCGTTATACTTGCGCCCGATTGCTCCCTGGCTGGAGAGGAGCGGTGGGCCTTGGTTGCCCCCAGTAGACACGATGGCCGACACGCAGGTCATTGCGCCTAGCCCAAGGAGGTCTCTCGTGGCGTTTGCGGACAAGACCCTGACCTGTCGGGACTGTGGGAGCCAGTTTGTCTTCACGGCGGGTGAACAGCAGTTTTACCAGGAGCACGGTCTACTCCACGAGCCTGCCCGTTGTCCTTCGTGCCGGGCGGCCCGTCGGCAAAGCCGTGCAGGTGCTGGAGACCCTCCGGGGAGCAATCCGGGCCCACGACGCACCTTTCCAGCGATCTGTGCCCAGTGTGGAAAGGAGACGCAAGTGCCTTTCCAGCCCCGGCAGGGGAGGCCGGTGTATTGTAGCGAGTGCTTCTCGGCCCTCCGAGGGAGCCGCTAGACCCATTGTGTAGCCGTCTCTCCCGGCCTTTTGCTCCCGCCTCGGTCCCCTGGGCACCCCGGGGAGCCGATGAGGGCGTGGGGAGCATTTATGCTCTTGGGTGATGTTGCTGGCCTCGGCTCGGCCATGTGCTGGGCCTGGGGGGGAGTCATCGCCCGAACCCTCACCCAGCGTTTGGGGGTGCTGGCTACCAACGCTTTCCGTTCCACCTTGGCGGCCGGCCTGGCCTTTGCAGTCGCCTTTGCGCTGGGGCGGGCCACCACTCTTGCCCACACCCCTCTGGGGCCTGTGGGTGTGCTCTTAGGGGCAACCCTGGTTATGCTGGCGGGGGAGACCTGCTTCCTCAGCGGCCTGAAGGTGGACTCCGCCTCGCGGGTGTTTGCGGTGGCGTCCAGCGGTTACATCTTCCTAAGCCTCGTGTTCTCGGCCTTTGTAACGGCTGAGGGTTTGCACTGGGCGACGGCCATAGGGGGCGTGCTGGTGGCAGGGGGCATCGTCCTCCTCTTCTCCCCTGGAGAGGTGCGTGCCTTCGTGCGGGAGATGCGCCCGGGGGGATTGGGCTATGGGCTAG
>BEHZ01000165.1 GCA_002923335.1 bacterium HR23
AGACCGTCACCTTCACCCTCCGGCGAGGGGTGAAGTTCCACAACAAGCCCCCCGTCAACGGACGAGAGGTGAAGGCGTCCGATGTGGTCTTCTCCCTGGAGCGCTTCAAGGCCAAATCGGGCTTCCGCATCAACTTTGAGCCGGTAACCAAGATAGAGGCGGTGGACGACTACACAGTGCGCATCCACCTCTCCCAGCCCTATGCGCCCCTGCTGAACCACCTGGCCCAGCCCTCCTACAATGTTATCCTCCCGCCCGAGGCGGAGGCGGAGTATAAGGACTACAACCGCCTGGAAGCGGCCATCGGCACGGGCGCTTTTATGCTCACCTCCTACACCCGGGGCGTCCAGTATGTCTTCAAGAAGAACCCCGACTACTGGCGCAAGGGCCTGCCCTATGTGGACGAGGTGCGCCTGGAGATTACACCCGACTATAGCACTCGCATCGCCCTCTTCCGTGTGGGGCGGGTGCACCAGGCCAACTGGTGGCCCAGCGTGGAGGACACCGACTACTTCCAGTTGCAACGCTCCCGCCCCGATATCGTCCTGGGGAGCGGGATACGGAGTCTGGTGCTGGGCACCATCTACTTCAACACCACCAAGCCCCCCTTCAACGACCAGAGGGTGCGCCAGGCGGTCTCCCTGGCCATCAACCGCCAGGCGTGGATAGACACCCTCCATTACGGCGAAGGATGCCTCTACCACGGCCCCATCCCCTGCGCCTACCAGTCCTGGCAACTGCCCATTGATAAGTATCCGCCGGAGAAGGCCAAACTCCTCATCGGCTATGACCCCGAGATGGCCAGAAAACTCCTGGCCGAAGCGGGCTACCCCAACGGCTTCACCACCACCCTCCTCTACGCTGCGGTGGTGTATGGCACCCTTTGGGACTCCCGCTACCAACTGGCAGCCGAGAACCTCAGCAAGGTGGGCATTAAGGCGGAACTGAAACCCCAGGAATACGGCCTTTACATCTCCACCACCTACCTGGGGAAGTTGGACACCGCCGCCATGGGTCCTGTTACCCCTTACGCCGAGCCCGACTACTTCCTCTACGGCCACTTCTACCCGGGCCAGACCGCCAACCGGAGCAGTGTGAACGACCCCGACCTGAACCCCCTCCTGGAACAACAGCGGAGGGAGATGGACCCCAAGAAACGCCTGGAGATCGTTTACAAGATTCAGGAATACCTGGCAGACAAGGCCTACTATGTGTATCTGCCCATCGGGACAACACGCACCGCCTGGCTACCCCAGGTGCGGGGGATGGTGCCCAAGGTCATCGGCTCCTACGGAGTGGGGAAGTTCTACCTCTACGTGGGGCTGGCCCAGTAGACGTCCCAGGGGCACCCGTGGACCACAGGGGCGGACGGATGTCCGCCCCTGTGCCTTGACGCTCCACCCACCACCCCCTAGCATGGGGGTAGCAACACCAGGTGGGTCGGCACCTTGGCACACGGGCAGGTGGAGCATCTGGTCTCGGCAGGGGGAGTGGTTTACCGCCGCCGTAACGGCCAGGTAGAGATCGTCCTCTGCGGCTGGAAAGACCGGGGTGGACGGGCCGGCTGGGGCCTCCCCAAGGGCACCCCCAACCCCGGCGAGAGCCTGGAGGAGGCCGCTCTGCGGGAGAGCGCCGAGGAGACGGGCCTCCAGGTCGTCCTGGAGCGCCCCCTGGGCAAGATTGACTACTGGTTTATCCGCCCCACCGACAAGGTCCGGTGCCACAAGACCGTCCACTTCTACCTGATGCGGGCGGTAGGGGGCGATGTGGCCCTCCACGACCAGGAGTATGATGAGGTGCGCTGGTTCCCTGTGGACGAGGCCCTCAAGATGATGTCCTATAAGAATGAACAGCAGACCGTGCAGAAGGCCCTGCAGGTTCTGGCGGGAGAGGAGCCGTGAGGACAACCAAAGCATGGCGGGGGCAAAAGGTCCTCCTGCGGGAGAAACTCCTCTCCGACGCCCCCGACGACTACCGCTGGCGGAGCGACGAGGAACTGGCCCGTCTGGACGCTGCACCCCCTCTGCGCATGCCCTTCCAAGAGTATCTGCGCTTCTACCAGGACGAACTGCGCTACCCCTACCCCTGGTCCCGCCGGTTCGCTATAGATACCCTGGACGGCAAGCATATCGGCAACTGCATGTATTACGACATAGACTACACCACCGGCGAGGCGGAACTGGGCATTATGATAGGGGAGAAGGACTACTGGAACCAGGGCTACGGCACCGACGCCGTGAAGACCCTCCTGCACCATATCTTCACCGAGACCCCCCTCAAGCGCATCTACCTCCACACCCTGGAGTGGAACACCCGTGCCCAGCGCAGTTTCGCCAAGGCCGGCTTCGTGCCCGTTCGCACCGTTCGGCGCAACGGCCAGACCTTCGTGCGCATGGAGATCACCCGGGAGCGTTGGCTGACCCTTCAGCAGGAGAGGGGCAGGGATTCACCCCCTGAGACACTGTCGCCGCCGTAGCCATGCTGGTGCTTGGGATAGAGACCTCCTGTGATGAAACGGGCGTCGGCCTGGTGGCCGATGGACGCACCCTCCTGGCCCATGTTATCGCCTCCCAGGTGGAACTCCACGCCCGCTATGGGGGCGTCGTCCCGGAAATCGCTTCCCGTCAGCACATCCTGGCCCTGGTGCCCACCCTCCAGCGGGCGCTGCAGCAGGCGGGGGTGGACCTCCCCCAGGTGGATGCGGTGGCGGTTACCTATGGCCCCGGGCTGGTGGGGGCGCTGGTGGTGGGCCTCAACTTCGCCAAGGGGCTGGCCATGGCCCTGGGCAAGCCCTTTATCGGCATCAACCACCTGGAAGGGCATATCTACTCCGCCTGGCTGGAGCCGACCCTGGACCCCGAGCGGGAGCCGGGCTTCCCCTTGCTCTGCCTGCTGGTCTCCGGAGGGCATACCGACCTGGTGCTCATGCGGGGGCACGGGGACTTTACCCTTCTCGGGCGCACCCGCGACGATGCGGCGGGTGAGGCCTTTGACAAAGCGGCACGGGTGCTGGGATTGGGCTTCCCCGGCGGG
>BEHZ01000166.1 GCA_002923335.1 bacterium HR23
CCGAGCGGCAGGACGATGTCTGGCGTGTGGAGATTAACTTCTCCATCGTGGGAGAGCGTATAGGATGGGTGGAGGTAGATGCCCGGACAGGCCAGATCCTTCGCTATGAGCTTCCGGGGTAAGATGGAGCGGGAAGAGGCACAGGCAAAGCTCAGGGAGTATCGGGCCCGTGCCCTGCACTATCTCCGGAATGCAGGGGAGGAACTGCAGGCAGGCCATAGCGAGAAGGCTGGTGAAGCCCTCTGGGGTGCCCTGTCTCAGGGCATAAAAGCGGTGGCCTTGAGCAAGGGTGTCCTCCTGCGGGACCATCGTTCCCTTGTGCGCTTCGGCAGGGCCCTTGCTCGGGACCTGCAAGACATCACTTTGGATAAGGCCCTGGCTATAGGCCAGCAAATCCACGCCAATTTCTATGAGGGTTTCTCAGACCTGGAGCAGATCCGTGAGGATTATTTGGTGATAGAAGAAGCTTTGAGGCGCCTGCTGACCCTGATGGAGGGCACGGGCCAGAAGAAGGGCAATGGAGACGGGCAGACGCACTGATAATCTCATGACCCCGGTCCTGATGGTAGGAGGGCTGCTCCTTCTGGCTACCCTCGTTCTGGTGCCCTTACTCCTAGTTGTTTTCAGGTGGCCTGACCTCCTCTGGGTCAGGTGGACGCCTCTAGCCTTGCCCCTCAGTTCCTTTCATACCGCCACCTGTTTCAGGTGTCCATTGTCATCTGCTCCTTTCCTCCAACATGGGCAACAGGAAACTGGCCCCTTGCCCAAGGTGTGGCATCCACCGCTGGGCCAGGATAGGGAGCAGGGCCTGATGATAAGGAGGTCCGGGCCATGCCTACCATGAGGCTTGAGATCGTCACCGCCGAGCGGGTGGTGTTCAGTGATGATGTGGACCTGGTGGTGGCCCCCGGTATAGAAGGGGAACTGGGCATCTTGCCACACCACGCCCCCCTGCTCACCATCCTTCAGCCCGGGGAGATACGGGTGGTGAAGGCGGGGCAGGAGCAGTTCCTGGCGGTCAGCGGGGGGTTCCTAGAGGTGCTGGCCAATAAGGTTACCATTTTGGCCGATGCCTGCGAGTATGCGGAGGAGATAGACCTGGAGCGGGCGCGGCGGGCCATGGAGCGTGCCCAACAGGCCCTGGCGACCCGCCAGGCGGATGTGGACCTGGCCCAGGCTATGGCGGCCTTGCGCCGTGCCCAGGTGCGCATCGCCGTTGCCCGTCGCCGGCGGGCTGGGGGGGGCCCGCCCCCCGGCGCCCCTCTCCCCGGCGCTGGCCCTTAGCGTGCCCCCGAAGGCGTCTTCAGGGGACGCCTCTCCCCCGAGACCAGATAGTAAGTCATAGCCTGTAGGGAGAGAACGGGGTCGATGTTCTGCACCCGGACGCCGTTGGGCACCCGAGGGGTAATAGGGGCGTAGTTCAGGATGGCCCGCACCCCTGCCTGCACCGCCAGGTCAATGACCTCCTGGGCGTGTTCACGGGGCACCGCCACGATGGTGATCTGGATATCCTGCTCTTTGACCAGGCGGGGGAGTTCCTCAATAGGTTGGACCATAAGGCCCCCAATGACCTGGCCGATCTGGCGGGGGTCGTTGTCTAGGGCTGCGACGACTTTGAAACCTTCCGGGGCGAAGCCCGGATAACTGATGATGGCTCGTCCCAAGCGCCCCACTCCAATCACAGCGACATGCCACTCCCGGTCCAGGCCCAAAATCTGCTGGAGGGCGGTGAGGAGGGTCCGCACACTGTATCCACGGCCCTGCTTCCCAAAGCGTCCGAAAGAACTGAGGTCTTTGCGGATTTGGGCGGGGGTGGTGTGCAGGCGTTCCCCCAGTTCCTTAGAACTCACCACCTCTACCTGGCGCTGGGCCAGTTCCTTGAGCGCCCGCACGTAGAGGGGCAGGCGTTCCACCACGACCTCCGGCACCTCTAGGCGTCCTTCCTGCTTGGGCATCCCTGCGCTCTCCGTTGCCACTCCTCTCCGTTTCTCTCGCCCCTTCAGGGCATTGCCTGCGGTGCGCCGTTCCACAGGCGCACACCGGTCTTTGTGCCCCCCATTGGGCTGTGCAGCAAGAGAGGGAATAACTTGCTTTTATCATATCTACGCTCTGTGCCAAGGGTCAACTGTCTTAGGGCTTGTCTAACTCTCCACCACACCGGGAGGGTGCCTCCCTTTGGCTCCCTGTCCTAGCAGGGCGGAGGCAAAGCCTCCAGCAAGGAGCCCAGGGGCTTTGCCTTCGGCACCTCCGTTTTGGGGAACACGTTGGTTCAAACCTGGGGGGAGTGGTCTTGTGCGCCACACCCACAGTCGCCCCCTGGTTTTTTACCATGGGGGGCAGGAGGCGTATGCGCTTGCCACCACTGGTGCCGGCGACTTTTCAGGAGCGTCTGAACTGCTTCGCAGGGCGGGTGTTGCTGGACGGCCGGCCCGCCTTAGTGCATATCGCCAACTCGGGGCGGATGCGGGAACTGTTGCAAAGGGGGCGCCCCTGCTGGCTGGTGGAGCGCCGGGGGCCCGGGCGTAAGACCGCCTATGACCTGGCCCTGGTTGACCTGGGGCATACCCTTGCCTCGGCCGATGCCCGCTTGCCTTCGGGTTTGCTGGCCGAGGCGGTGGAGGAGGGGCGGGTGCCGGAGTTTGTGGGGTGGCGTCTGCGGGGGCGGGAGGTGGGCTTCGCCCACAGCCGGCTAGACCTCCTGCTGGAGCAGGGCGAACGACTGTGCTGGGTGGAGGCCAAGTCGGTAACCCTGGTGGAGGAGGGTGTGGGCCTTTTCCCCGATGCCCCCACCACACGGGGCCGGCGCCATATGACCAGCCTGGTGGAGGCGGTGCGCCGGGGCCATCGGGCGGTGGTGGTGTTTGTGGTCCAGCGGGGCGATGCCGTGGCCTTTGCCCCCAACGACCTCGCCGATCCTGCCTTTGGCAGCGCCTTCCGTTACGCCTTGGCCCACGGGGTAGAGGCCTATGCCTATCGGTGCCAGGTGGGCCTGGAGGAGGTGCGTTTAGAGGCACCCCTCACCGTGTTG
>BEHZ01000167.1 GCA_002923335.1 bacterium HR23
GGGACAACAGGAAAAAAGGGGAAGGGGTCTAGGTGGTATGGACCAGACGAGCGCTGTAGATATGGGATAAGGCACGCACCTCTGCCAGCACCTCCGGAGGCATGGGGTCATCCAGCCCCAGCACCATCATGGCTCGGCCCCGCGGCTCAAAGCGCCCCACCTCCATAAAACTGATGTTGATGTTGTAGCGCCCCGTAATGCTCCCTACCGCACCGATAAGGCCAGGGCGGTCATGGTGGTCAATGAACAGCAGATAGGGAGCCGAGGGCACCAGGTCCAGCCAATACCCTTTCACCTGGACGATATGCACCTCCCCTCGCATAGAAGTGCCCACCAGAGAGAGGGTGCCGCCCGTCGCCTCCAGTTCCACACCCAGCAGGCTGGCATAGTGCTCAGGGGCAGGGCCTTTCTCCTCCGCCACAATGAGGCCACGCCGTCCGGCCACCGAGAGGGCGTTCACCACATTCACCCTTTGGTCTGTAGTAGGCTGCAGAAGCCCTACCAGCGCCGACGCCTTCAAGATAGTGGTATCGTGCTGGGCGATCTCCCCTTGGTAGCGCAGAATAACCCTCTGCAGTTGCCCCTCCAGCAGTTGAATGGCGATACGCCCCAACAGCACTGCCACAGGCACAAAGGGCGCCAGCACCTTCTGGGCTTCGGGGAGCACCACGGGGGCATTCACCGTATAAGCAGCAGGCTGGCCCCGCAGAACCGCCAGCACCTGCTCCGCCACCTCTTGGGCCACCTCTGCTTGGGCCTCTTCGGTGGACGCTCCCAGGTGGGGCGTTACCACCACCCGAGGATGCCGAAGGAGAGGGTGCTCCGGTGGAGGCGGCTCCTGGGAGAAGACATCCAGCCCCGCCCCGGCCAAACGCCCCTCGTTGAGGGCGTGCAGAAGGGCCTCCTCATCCACCAGTTCCCCCCGTGCCACATTGATGAGGTAGGCGCCGGGCTTCATCAGCGCCAGTTCCTTGGCGCCGATAAGGTGGCGGGTGGCAGGGGTCAAGGGAGCGTGCACCGTCACGAAGTCCGCCTCCTGCAGAAGGCGCTCCAGAGGCACAAGGGTTACACCCAGACGGTTGGCCAGGTCGGCGGAGACGAAGGGGTCGTAGGCCAGGAGGCGCATCTGCAGCCCCCGGGCCCGCTGGGCGACCTGGGAGCCTACCCTCCCCAGGCCGATGATGCCCAGGGTTTTGTCCCGCACCTGGGTGCCCACGAACTGGGAACGCTTCCACTCGCCCCGCTGAAGGGAGGCGTGGGCCTGGGGGATACGCCGTGCCACCGCCAGCAGGAGGGCTATGGCGTGCTCGGCGGCGGCGATGATGTTGCCTGTCGGGGCGTTCACCACCGCCACTCCCCGGCGGGTGGCCTCTTCAACATCAATGTTGTCCACTCCGACCCCGGCCCGCCCCACCACTACCAGGTTGGGCGCCTGGGCCAACAGGTCGGCGGTAACCTTCGTCTCGCTCCGGACGATAAGGGCATGGGCATCCCGAAGGAGGCTCACCAGCGCCTCACGGGGCCCTTCTCGGGGGCGTTCTGCCACCTCCACATCCGGCTGGGAACGGAGGAAGGCGACCCCCTGGGGATGCAACGGGTCGGCAACAACGACGCGGAACACGGGGGCACCTAGGAAGTGGGGGCCTTGGCCGGAAGCCGATAGCCCAGGAGGGTAAGGGCCTTCCCCAGGGCCTCCAGGGTCTCCTGAATATCCGCCTCCCGCACATACCCCATGTGGCCGATGCGGATGATCTTCCCCGCCAACGGCCCCTGTCCGCCAGCCACCACAACGCCGAACCTCTCCCGAAGGGTGGCCTCCAGCCGTCGGCCATCTATCCCTTCCGGCACCTTGATGGCGGTAACGGTGTTGGAGGCGTAGCGCTCGTCCTTCACGAGGAGGGAGAGGCCTAAAGCCCGCGCCCCCTCCCGGGTCAGGGCACCGATGCGGGCATGGTGGGCGAAGATGTTCTCCATCCCCTGCCGGAGCATGTGCCCAAGGCTCACATCCAGGCCATAGAAAATGGAGACGGCCGGCGTCCAGGGGGTCTGCCCCCGCTCGTAGTAAGCCTTGTGCTTAGCGAAGTCCAGATAGTAGCGAGGGCACCGAGCGCTCTTATAGGCCTCCCACGCCCGAGGGCTCACGGAGACGAAGGCGAGGCCAGGGGGCACCATAAAGCCTTTCTGGGAGGCGGTGGCCACCACATCGCACCCCCAGGCGTCCACGGGCAAGGGGATGCACCCCAGACTGGAGATGGCGTCTACGATGAGGAGTTTGTCCGCCTCCTTCACCACCTGGGCGATGGCCTGGAGGTCGTTGGTAACGCCCGTGGAGGTCTCGTTATGGGTAACGCACACCGCCTTCACCTGAGGGTTGGCCTTCAGTGCCTTGCGGACCTCCTCCGGGTCGGCCGGATGTCCGTAGGGAAAAGACAGTTTCACCACCTGCAGGCCATAGGCCTCGGCGATTTGAATGAAACGCTCCCCAAACTCGCCGATGCTGATACACAACACCGGGTCGCCGGGGGAAAGGGTGTTGACGATGGACGCCTCCATAGCCCCTGTGCCTGAGGCGGTGAGGATGAGGACATCGTTCCTGGTCTGGAAGACCTGCTGGAGACGGGCGTGGATACGGGTGATCAGGTCTTTGAACTCCGGCCCCCGATGGTTGATCATCTGCTGGGCTACCGCCGAGAGCACGTCCTCCGGGCACGGGGTGGGCCCGGGAATACGCAGGTTAGCCACACTTACCTCCTGTGCCCACCTTTTTGTGAAGGGGTGCACATACCATGATACCACGCCCGCCAAAGGTTACCGTCGCTCCGCTACCTCGGACAGGATACGGCGCACCAGGGCCTCCAGAGGCATAGGCCCCAGGTCCTCCCCGGTGCGCAGGCGCACCGCTACCGTCCCTGCTTGCACCTCCCTATCCCCCACGATGAGCATATAGGGGACCTTCTGCAGTTGCGCATCCCGAATCTTGGCCTGCATCCGC
>BEHZ01000168.1 GCA_002923335.1 bacterium HR23
GCATTGTGGACGAGGCCCTCTTTGGCGGAATCTGGTCCCGCCCCCAGTTGGACATCCGCTACCGCAGTTTGGCCACCATCTCGGTGCTGACCGTTCTGCAACGCCTGCCCCAGTTGAAGGTGCACGTGCGCAACGCCCTGAACCTGGGCCTCTCCCCCGCCACCATTACCGAGGCTATGGCCCACCTGGTGTTTTACGGGGGCCTGCCCGCCTCCCTCAACGCCTTGCAGGTCGCCGGAGAGGTGTTCGCCGAATGGCCCGAGTGGCAGAAGGCGGTTCAGCGCCCCCAGCCCCCCCGTCCCGCTACCCTGGAGGAGCGCCTCCATCTCGGGCAGGCCATGCGCATACGCATGTGGGGGGAGGAGGAGGCCCGCAGGGGCCTCACCGATGCCGAAGCCCTGGCCCCCGACTTTGTCCGCCTGGTGCAGGCGTATCTCTTCGGGGAGGTTTACTACCGCCCCGACCTGGACCTGAAGCAAAGGGCGGTCTGCACCCTGTCCGCCCTCACCGCCCTGGGGAAGGAGAGGCAACTGCGCCGCCACGTGCGCGCAGCGTTGGGAGTGGGGCTGACCAAGGAGGAGGTGGTGGAGACCCTCTGCCACACCACCCTCTATTGTGGCCTCCCCTCCGCCCTGAACGCCCTGGCGGTGGCACGGGAGGTGTTCCGGGAGATGGGCATCCCTTGACAGGTGGAGGTGCCATCGCTACACTGGCCAACGGTTGAAAAGGCTTCGGAGCGAAAGGAGGCATTATGCCTGTTCCGGTTGTGCCCTTTGTGAAAAGCCCGTTTGACTACCTCTTGCGGAGGGTGGCGGTGTATCTGGGGGTGAAGGAGGCCCTCTTCCCCAACCTCATCGCCCGGGGCGCTCGCGCCGATGGCTGGCTGGCGGTAGAGGCCTTCCACGCCCTCACCCAGCCTTATATCGCCAGTCAATACTTTACCGATGTGCGCCTGGCGGGCATCACCCAGGGCGGTTCCCCCGACGACCCCGACCTGGAGGTAACGGCCTCCGGCCAGCACCTGCGCCTGCAGATCCGCTCCATGCCCCTCACCGCCCAACGCCCCCTCTCCTATTACTTCTCCCAGGAGTTGCCCCGGCGCTTCCGCTTCCTGCAGGAGCGCCCAGAACCCTCGGTTCTCCTCCTGGTAACCTACCCCCTGCGCATGGACAACCCCGATTGGGAATCGGCCGTGCAGAGCGCCCAGCAGGCCCACAATGTCCGCCGGGTGGACCAGGTGCAGTTTATCCTGCCGGGGCCGGACAGGGTAACCGTTTCCCTCTGGCGACACGCCTCGGTGGCGGGGTAGGCCTCTGCTCTACGCTATGCTCATGCCCCCATCGATAACGAAGGTCTGGCCGGTTACATAGGCGGAGGCGTCGGAGGCCAGGTAGACCGCCAGGAGGCCCACCTCCCGCAAGGCCCCCAGGCGCCCCAGGGGCACCTGCTGGCGTGCCCGCTCCTGACGGCGCCGGTATTCCTCGGGGGGGAGTTGCTCCGGGTCGGGGAAGAGGCCGGGGGCGATGGCGTTCACCCGGATACCATAGGACGCCCACTCCAGGGCCAGGGAGCGGGTGAACTGGGTGAGGCCGGCTTTGGCGGCGTCGTAGGCGGACCGAAAAGGGCTGGCCTGGAAGGCGGCGAAGGAGGAGATGTTGATGACATTCCCCTTCCGCCGTTGCAGGAAGTAGGGGCCGAAGGCCCTGCACCCCAGGAAGGCCTCGGTCAGGTTGATGTCCACGATGGCGTGCCAATCCGCCAGGGTCATGCCCGGTTCGGGGCGGCCCGGGAGCGCCACCACCGGCTTCTGAATGGCATCCCCCACGCAGTTGATAAGGACGTCCAGCCCACCCCACTCCCCTAGGATGTGCTGGGCAAGGCGGTCCATATCCTCCTGGCGGGTAGCGTCGGCCACCAGGCCCAGAGAGGCCCGGCCGAGACGACGCACCTCCTCGGCCACCTTGCGGGCGTTGGCCTCGGTGAGGGCGGTAACCGCCACATCCGCTCCCGCTTCGGCCAGCACCAGGGCGATGCCCTTGCCGATGCCCCGCCCCGCTCCCGTTATGAGCACCCGTTTCCCCCTCAGGTCGTATTCCGGTAGCATCGTCGGCCCTCCTCTCCTTCTCCTCTCCACTATAGCGTAAGGAACCGTCCCGGGAGGGGCGCCTCACGGGAGCGAGAGGGGGCGGGAGAGGAACCCGGCCCCTGGATGCATAGGGCCAGGGCTGTTGCCCAGGCGCTACTTGGCGAGGTCCAAGAGGCTCCAGGGGCTGCCAAACTTCCAGGTTAGGGCCAGCAGAATAAGGGCGAAGCCGGCCAAGGCCAGGTTCTTGCTGAAGTTGACCATCTCGGCCATGGCCATCATCTGGTCCTTCACCTCCCAGAAGCGGTGCATCCAGAAGGTAACGGGGAGGAGAAAGACCAGGAGAAGGATAGCCCCGATTTGGGGGAGGAAGCCCAGCAGGACGCTGAGCCCGCCCAGGAGGAGCAAGAGCCCGGTGCCCGCCACCGCCAGTTTGGGCAGGGGGACGCCCTTGCTCTGGGCGTAGCCCGCCATCATGGACAGGCGCGTGAAGTGGTTCAGGCCGTTGAAGACGAAATAGGCTCCCACCACTATTCGGCCGATGAGGTAAAGGACGTCCATTGCGCCTCCTTACAGAGAGATGGGCCTGGGCAGGTCTCCCGGCGCTATATTCAGTATGACACACGAAAAAATGCGTGTCAATACGGGTGGGCGTGTCTCCCAAGGAGAGAGGGGCATCCCCTGTGGCCCGGTGGTAGGGGGCCAGCCCCGGGGGCATTGACGCCCCAGGGGAGGGGTGGTATCCTGAAGGAGACAGGCGCAGGGAAGGAAAAGGAAAGGAGGAGAATGGTAAAAAGTAAAAAATATGAAATAGAAAAAATGAAGAAGGTGAGAAAAGAGGAGAAAGAAGAAGAAGAAGAAGTGAGGGTGATGGTCGTCAAAGAGGGAAAAGGGG
>BEHZ01000169.1 GCA_002923335.1 bacterium HR23
GGCGTCCCAACCGTATCACCGCCAGCCTGGGCCTGGGACGGGCCGGGGTCATAGACATTGAACGGGAGGCCCGCCTGGGGGGGCCCATCCACACGAAGGGCGTCCTCATCCTGGCCGGGTATCTCACCTACCGCTTCGCCCACGACAAACCCCTTACCCTCTCCGCCCGCCTGGTCTTTGAGCAGAGTTACGATATGGTGGAAGGCGATAGCGCCTCTTCGGCGGAACTGTATGCCCTCCTCTCCGCCCTGGCCGACCTGCCCATCAAGCAGGGCATCGCCGTAACCGGCTCCGTGAACCAGAGGGGGGAAATCCAGGCCATCGGCGGCGTCAACGAGAAGATAGAGGGCTTCTTCCACACCTGCCGTCTGAAGGGTCTCACCGGCGAGCAGGGGGTGATTATCCCCGAAGCCAATGTTCAGCACCTGATGCTCAAGGAGGAGGTGGTAGAGGCGGTGCGTGCGGGGAAGTTCCACATCTGGGCGGTGCGCACTGTGGACGAGGGCATCAGTATCCTCACGGGGGTGCCGGCGGGGGAGCGCCAGCCCGACGGCTCCTTCCCGCCGGAGACGGTGAACGGACGGGTGGACAAGCGCCTGCGGGAGATGCACAAGGCCATGTCTGCCGTCCCCACCGATGGTGGGCGCCCCGCCGAGGTCCCCGCTTCCGCCGAGGCCCAGACGGGCCGTCCCGCCCCATCGTAGGGGCTGTGCTAACATGGAAATGCCATGCCCTTCAAGCGTGTGCACCACGGAGACCAGGGGGAGACCTCCCTTTTGTATGGGGGGCGGGTGTCTAAGGCCGATCCCCGGGTGGAAGCCTACGGCACCACCGATGAGGCGGTCTCCGCTATCGGCCTGGCTCGTGCCCTCTGCCACGACCCCTGGGTAAAGGAGGTGCTCCTGGAAATCCAGCGGGACCTCTTTGCCGTTGGCGGGGAACTGGCCACCGATGCGCAATCCTACGCCCAGTTTACCCGCCACTTCCGCCCCATTACCCCTGAACGGACGGCTCATCTGGACACCCTTATCGCCCAGGTAGACGGCCAACTCTCCCTGCCCAACGCTTTTATTGTGCCCGGGGGGTCGCCCGGCTCCGCCGCTCTGGACACCGCACGGGCTATCCTCCGTCGTGCGGAACGGCGCATCGTGGACCTGCACCGTCAGGGCCTGCTGGCCAATCCGGAGGTCCTGCGCTTCGTGAACCGGGCGGGCGACCTCCTCTTCCTCCTGGCCCGCTGGGAGGACCGCTCCCTTCCCCAGGAAGTGGTAACCGGGCAAAGGGCATAGGAGGGGAGATGAGGGCGCCCTTGCGCATCGCGGTGGTGGACTATGGGGCAGGCAACTTGCGCAGTGTGGCCCGTGCTCTGGAGGTAGTGGGGGGCGCGCCTTTCCTCACTGCGGACCCCCTTGCCCTGCGGGAGGCAAATGCCATTGTTTTCCCTGGCCAGGGGGCGTGCGGGCAGGCCATGGCCCACCTGCGGGCCAACGGTCTGGGGGAGGCCATTGTGGAGGCGGTGCAGGGGGGGAAGCCCTTCCTGGGGGTGTGTCTCGGCCTGCAGCTCCTCTTCTGCCGCTCCGAGGAGAACGGGGTAGAGTGCCTGAATATCCTCCCCGGCGTGGTGCGGCGGTTGCCCCGGGGGCTGGTGGTGCCCCATATGGGGTGGAACCAGGTAACCTGGAAGCGGGCGCACCCCGTGTGGGAGGGTATCCCCTCCGGCAGTTACTTCTACTTTGTGCACAGTTACTACCCCGAGCCCTCCGACCCTGCCTTGGTAGCCGGGGAAACGGAGTATGGTATCCCCTTCTGTTCGGTGGTGGCGTGGCGCTCGTTGGTGGCCACCCAGTTCCACCCCGAGAAGTCGGGGGTAGTGGGCTTGCGCCTCTACCACAACTTCCTGCGGTGGGCAGAGAGGTGCCTGCAGGGAGAGGAGGCCTATGGAAGTCATCCCTGCCATTGACCTGCGTTGGGGGCGGGCCGTCCGCCTCTACCAGGGCGTTTACGAAAAGGAGGAGGTCTTCAGCGAAGACCCCCCTGCCCTTGCCCTCCATTGGCAGGAGATGGGTGCGCCCCGCCTCCATATAGTG
The DNA here is from genome assembly GCA_002923335.1 of bacterium HR23. GTDB lineage: Bacteria > Chloroflexota > Dehalococcoidia > Lucifugimonadales > HRBIN23 > HRBIN23. The sequence goes on from BEHZ01000169.1 coordinate 2,088, forward strand.
GACCTGGACGGGGCGGCGCAGGGGCGCATGGTCAACCTGGGGGTGATCAACGGCATCGTCGCCCTGGTGGACATCCCGGTGCAGGTGGGCGGGGGCATCCGGAGTCTGCATATTGCAGGGGAACTGCTGGCTATGGGGGTTCAGCGGGTGGTGTTGGGCACCGTGGCCGTGGAGAATCCCCGCCTGGTGCAACGCCTGGTCTCCCGTTTCGGGGCGGAGGCCGTGGTGGTGGCCCTGGATGCCCGTGGCCAGCGCATCGCCATCAGGGGGTGGCGGGAGGAAGTGCCTCTCTCTCCCTGGGAACTCCTCCAGCGCATGGCCGACCTGGGGGTGCGCCGTTTCCTGTATACCGACATCCTGCGGGATGGCACCCTCACCCAGCCGAACTTTGAGGGCATCGCCCTGATGGTGGAACGGAGCCCCTTCCCCCTCCTCGTCTCCGGAGGGATAAGCACGGTGGAACACCTGGTGCGCCTGGCGCGCATGGGGGTAGAGGGCGCTATCGTGGGGCGGGCCCTCTACACGGGGGGCATCCACCTGCGGGAGGCTCTGGAGGTGGTCCGTCGGGTGGCGTCCTCTTCCAGCCCCCGCTCCGGTGGAGGCGTAGGGTAGGGAAGGACACGGTGGCAAAGAGAACCAACGGAACGCAACGAGGTGGCAAGGTGGGCACGAGTCCGTCTCGGCAAAACACTTCCTCTGCTCCCCCGGCCAGCGTCGCCAGCCGGAAGGAGCGCTTCCTTTCCCAGGAGAACTGGGAGACCCTGGACCCTATGCGCCTGGTGGCGGCTTTGCCTATCCGCACCTATCATACCATTGTGGACCTGTGGTGCGGGTCGGGGTATTTTACCGTCCCCTTCGCCAAATACCTCTTTGAGGGAAGGGTCTAT
>BEHZ01000170.1 GCA_002923335.1 bacterium HR23
CTGGCACGGGAGCTGGCCCGCGCCCAGGCCGAAACGGGGGACTAGCGCCCCCGTCGCCCCGCAAATTCCTGCCGCCACCGCGGGGCCTGATGAGGCAGGCGGCGGGAGAAAGGAGGGAATTCGTCATGAGGAAGAAGGACATGGGCTACCCCTGGGGAGTGGTCGAAGTGCCGCCCGGCTTCGAGCTGGTCGAGGTCGATGCGGCCTGCGGGGCCGACGACCACTTCTCCCACCCCTTTTGCGACCCGAGGTGGGAGAAGGAGGTTGAGGCCCTGGGTGGCCACGTAGTCTTCGGCCCCATCTACGACGGTGCCAGCGGCTGGGTGGCCCTGGTCGCCGTGCCCCGGCCGGACGAGGAAGGGGAGGGCGAATGAGCCTCCCCTTCCTCTTTTCGTCCCTCCTGCCCTTCCCCGTCGCCCTCGATGCCCCCGATTTCGCCTCCCCCGCCGACCTCTCCGACCCCGCCATCGCCGAGGCCATCGCCGAGGCCGTGGCCAAGGAGGCCCAGGCGCAGGGCGCATCCCCCCGCTGGGCCTGGGCCTATGCCGTCCTGGTGGCCGAGGTGGTCACGGGCTGGGCCGTGGGCCCGGGCGTTGAGCGGGAGGCGGCGGAGCTGGAGCGGGCCGCTGCTCGCATGACCTCCCCTGCCGGCCTGGACGTGCCCCGCCTCTACGTTGCCCCCTCCTGGGAGGCGCTCCAGGCCCAGGCCGAGGACATCGCCCACTACCTGGAGGCGGCCTGGCTGGAGGCGCGGCGGCGGTCGCAGGAGGAGGGGGTGCGGTGGCTAACGGTCCGCGAGGCTGCCGCCGCCCTGGGGGTGCACCCCGAACACCTGCGGCGGCTGGTGCGGGAGGGGGCGTTCCCCGCCGCCGGCGTGCGCCGCATCGGCCAGGGGCGGGGGATGCTGCTCCTGCGGGAGGACATGGTGCTGGCGAGGGCGGCGAGGGGTAGGCAGCGGCCACCGGGCCCGGCTGTCTCCGCCGGTTAGCACCCTGGGCGGTGGGCAGGCTCAGGCCTCTCGCGGGAGGGGGACTTTGCTCGGGGGGGTACCAAAAGTCCCCCCGGCAACATGGGCAGGCTCAGGGCTGCTCCCGCCACAGCTCCTCCCTCCTCTTCACCTCCTCCCATGCGCCTTGCTGTCGAACACGTGCCCGATGAGGTTCGCCAAGTGTCTTCGGACCGACTGCTGCTGCTCTGGCGGCTCGCCAAGGATGCTCGTGGGCGTGTCCAGAGCAGCCTCCACGGCCCCCTGGAAAACCACGCCGGTTGGCAGGATGACGTAGCCGTTGGCGAGGTCTCGTAAGAAATCCAAGAGAGAGCCTTCCCGCTCCACGATGTCCAGAGCGGGACCGACGACTCGGTAGCGCACCTTCTCGTCCAGCCTGCTGTCAGGCATCTCGTCCCTGCCTCCTTTCCCGGTCCGCAGCCGCGCCACCGCCGCCAGCACCTCGGGCCATGGTATGCGGCCCGACGGGCACGAGGTGGGGGCGCTGCCGAAGCGCGTCATCTCCCTGTGCTCCCAGAGGGTCTCCCCCCTCTGGATGACGGGCCAGCCATATACCTCTGCGCACCAGGCGATGATGCGGGCGAGGGCCTCCACCTGCTCGGGCGTGAGCCGCTCGCCCGCCCACCCCTCGTGCTCCACCGCCACGAACCTGTAGTTGGCCTCATAGGAGCCCGAGGCCCAGCAGATGAAGTCGGTGTCGTAGTGCTGGTATATCTCGCCACCGCGGGCGATGCTGAAGTGCCAGCTCGCCTGGCGGTCGGGCCGGTCCAGCTCCCCGAAGGCCGCCCCCAGTGGCCCCTCCATGCTGTGGGCCACGAGGCCCTCCTTGGCAGAGGACCTGAGAGGCCCGTAGCCTACCTTCTCGGCAGGCCCGGGCCTGCGGATGGCGAAGGGCGCCCAGGGCATCTAGCTCGACCTCCCCCCTCTGGTCATGCTAGGTACCCGCTCTGCACGAGGGTAGGCCCCCCTCCAGATCCAGACACGCCGGTCAACCAGAGGGCAAACATGTATAGCTCATTAGCTACATCCGTCCATGCACCCGTGCCCGAGCGGTGGGTGCGCTGCCAACGGCCGCCATCTGACCACCAACTAAGGTGAGACGCCTCCAGCACCCTTATACCTTGTAGCGCGACATTAGTCGTGCTGGTGGGCAATCTGGCGACCCGATAGGTCGTGTTCGCTGCCAGAGTGACGGGGTCCCAAAACACATCAGAAAACCCATCTCTTGCAGATGAAATTTCAGGCGCCTCAGCTAGGATTGTCCCCCCGGCCGAATACAGCCTCACCACCGACGGGCCGGTAGCGGTCGTGGAGGGGTGGTAAAACCGACACCCGACGCACGTGGCCGAGAAGGGGAGGGTGAACACACAACCACGCTCGTTCGGGCTGGAGCCGCTGCCGAAGGAATCCTGCAACGAAGCCGTAACGGCAGGCAGAGCCACGGTCCCATCGTTGTAGCGCACAGCCATGGTGGGGAAGCCGCCATCGTTAGTCCAGGAGGTGGTGTAGTAACGGACGAGTATGGCGCGTTGGGACTGTGCTGTGTTGTACGACCTGCGCACGGTAATGTTGTTCGTGCCGCTTGGAGCCGTCGAACCAGGCCATATCATCGCGCTGACGACATCACCTGCTTGGGCCGAAGCAGCCGTGGGGAGCGTCACCCACTGAAAACCCGTGGCGGTCGGCGCCCACAGCGCAATGCCGCTACCTCCATAAGCAGTAGGCTGGGTTGTCGGCCAACTCTCTGCTGAACCCTCCGTCACCAGCCCCACCTGATACTGCGGGGGGCTGCCAGCTATCGCAGTGACGTCTATGCCGACGGCGTCCAGGACTCCATCCTCTGGCACGATGAACCTCACCCTCAATGCGTTGTCCGCATCGTTTAGAGCGATAGTGTTGCTCGTGCTGCTGGTCGGGA
>BEHZ01000171.1 GCA_002923335.1 bacterium HR23
ATAAAGGCGGCGACGGTCTCCGGGCCGTGGAAAAGGATGAGGTCTTCCACCGCCTTGGCACACTTCTCCGCACACTCCGAGGGGGATCTGGCCCCAAACTCGCACCGATAAGGCAGGGGCTGGGGAGCGTAAATCATCCCGGGGTAAGCGGGCTCGTAGTCAGACCGGCCGGCGGCAGACCCGGCGCCGCCGCCCAGCCACATGGCCGCCCCTGTGGCCCCGTGGTAGGAGAACTTGCGGGAGATGACCTTGTAACGCCCCCGCTCCCCACGGCGCACATGGTAGGCACGCGCGATCTTGAGGGCGGTCTCTACCGCTTCGCTCCCCCCGCTTACAAAGAAGGAGCGGGTCAGGCCAGGGGTGATCTGCGCCAGTTTCTCCGCCAGCAGGACGGTGGGAACGGTGGTGGAGCCGGCGGGGTGGTAGGTCAGTTTCAGCATCTGCTGGTAAGCGGCGTCGGCCACTTCTTTGCGCCCGTAACCGATGTTCTTTAGCCACAGGCCCGACAGCCCGTCAATGTATTCCCTCCCCGTGATGTCCTTGATACGGACCCCGTGCCCCTCCACAAAGATGCGGGGCTCCCCCTTCTCTGCCATCTCCGAAGGCTCACGCTGATAAATCCACTGGTATTCCAAAGCAGTTCGGCGCAGGCGCTCGGCGTCCATCTGGTATTCAGGCAAGGCCTCCGCCTCTGCCACTGCGCCCTTCTGTGCAGGTCGGCGTGCCATATCCCCTCCTTGCCAGTCCTTTCACCGGACTTCCTGGCTATGTTACACCCTCCCTCCCCTGCTGTCCAGGGTAGCAGGGGACAAAGAGGCCCCAAACCCTTTGCCCCCCAAAATGCTATACTGGTATGCACACCCTTGCAAGGGGTTATGGCCTTTGGAGACAGTGCCTTGCCGACTCCAGAGAGGGGGCAGTGCCTCCTGGAATGTGGGGAGAGAATGGCTGGCCCCGTGGGGCTCAAGGTGGGGGTGGTGGTCTTCCGCCGAGAGGCCGATGGACGCCTGCGGTATCTGCTCCTTCAGCGCCCTCAGCGCCAGGGAGGGTGGTGGGCCGTAGTAACAGGCTCCGCGGAGCGGGGGGAAAGCGCGGAACAAGCGGCACGGCGGGAGACGCAGGAGGAGACGGGTATCATCACCTTCTTGCGGGTGATTGACCTGGCTTATACCCACACCTTCCGCTCCCGTGGACGCACCTACCAAGAGCCTTACTTTGCCATTGAGGTGCCCCCTGATAGCCCTGTGCGCCTCAGTTATGAGCACGTAGCCTACCAGTGGACCACCGCAGATGAGGCCATCCGCCTCCTGCACTGGCCCCACTGGAGAGAGGTCGTGCGCCGCACCGAGCAGATGGCTGCACAGACCACCTGACCCCTATGCGTGTGGACGCCCATACCCACATCCTTCCTCCCCGCCTCAAGGAGGAGCGTGCCCATTGGCTTCAGCGGGACAGAACCTTCGCCGACCTCTTCGCTTCTCCCCGCTCCCAGATGGCCACCGCAGAGAACCTCCTCACCGCTATGGACGAGGCGGGGATGCATTGGGCGGTAGTGGCGGGCATGGGGTGGACCGACCCTGCCCTCGCCCGCCTCTGCAACGACTACATCCTGGAGGTGTCCGCCCGTTGGCCGGATCGCCTCATCCCCTTTATCTCCGTCAACCCCTTGTGGGGCGACGACGCCCTGCGGGAGGTGGAGCGGTGCGCCCGGGCAGGCGCACGGGGGGTGGGGGAACTGCACCCCGACCCCCAAGGCTGGTGGCAGGCCGTTCCCCCTCCCCTGGACGCCCTGGCAGAGGTGCTCCGCAAGCACCGCCTAGCCCTTCTGGTGCACGCCTCCGAGCCGGTCGGCCACCTCTACCCCGGCAAGGGCAAGACCACCCCCGACCGCCTGATGCATATCCGCCGGGTGTTTTCCGGTGTCCCCCTTCTCCTTGCCCACTTTGGCGGCGGCCTCCCCTTCTACGCCCTGATGCCCGAAGTGTCCGAGGCCCTGCAAGAGACCTTCTTTGACTCCTCGGCAAGCCCCTTCCTCTACCGTCCTCAGGTCTACCGGCGGGTGGTGGACCTGGTAGGTGCGGAGCGCATCCTCTTCGCCACCGACTTCCCCCTGCTTGGATATGCCCGTGCCTTGCGCCACCTGGAGGAAGGGGGCCTTACCCCTCAGGAGCAGGCTCTGGTGCTGGGGGGGAACGCCCAGCGCCTCTTCGGACTGGCGGAGGCGCCACGCCCCGCCTAACCCGCCCCCCAGTTGGGCCTTGAGAGGCCGCATCTCGGAAACGGATGTGCTATCATCGCCTCGGGAGCAGACCATGGCGGAAGCCCTTCGTCTCTTCGTGGCGTTGGAACTACCGGAGGCCGTCCAGCAGGCTCTGGCCTCCACATGGGCACCCCTGCGCCAGGCCGAGCGGGGTGTAAAATGGGTGCCCCCCCAGGGGATTCACCTGACCCTCAAGTTCCTGGGCGAGGTTGCCGAGGCGCGACTCCCCCTGCTGGAAGGCCCCCTGGCCCGGGTGGCCCAGGGGTCTGCCCCTTTGCGCTTGCGGGTCGGCCAGGCAGGGGCCTTCCCCTCCCTTTCTGCCCCCAGGGTGCTGTGGGCCGGCCTGGAGGGCGACCTGGAACCCCTAGCCCGCCTCCAGCAAGCAGTAGAGGAGGCGCTGGTGCCCCTGGGCTTCCCTCAAGAGGAACGCCCCTTCACGCCACACCTTACCCTGGGGCGGGTGCGGGATGGCCTCTCGCCTCTGGAACGGCGCCGCCTTGGCCGGGCAGTAGCGCAGGTGCTCCCGCCCCCCGACCTCTCCTTTGGCGTGGGGCACCTCAGCCTGATGCAGAGCACCCTCACCCCCCAGGGGGCGGTCTATCGGTGCCTCAAGGTGTGGCCCCTGGGCAAGCGCTAATTGCCTGCCCACTGCTAC
>BEHZ01000172.1 GCA_002923335.1 bacterium HR23
TTCACCGCTCGCACTTGCTCCCAAGTGAGGCCCAGGGAGGGGGCTTCCTGGGGGTCGGCGCTCTCCAGGACGAAGTGGGCGCTCTGCAAGAGACGACGGAAAAGGGTCTGGCCATCGGCGGTGGCGAGGTTGAGGGTGATGGAGCGCTTGTTGGCAGCGTAGGCCCACCAGAAGAGGCTCTTCTCGGGATGCGGGTCGTCGCTGTAGAAAGGGCCGAGGCGGCGGGCGGAGTTCCCCCAGGGTGGCTCCACCTGGAGCACATCCGCCCCCAGGTCGGCCAGGAGCCTCCCGCAGAAAAGCCCCCGCTGGTCGGTGCAGTCTAGCACCCGATAGGGGGCCAGGGGGAGGAGGCGCTCGTCCATCGGCCCTCCCTTCGTCTTTGCGCACCCCAGCGCCGGCCCCCGCTAGGGTTTGTGGGCTATCGGCTCTCTCCCTTCTTCCCTTGGCCCAGGGCGGGACACCCGGGGCTGTTAGCGCACCACCTTCTTTTGGCGCAGGCGCTCTATCTCCTCCGTGGTGTAGCCCAGTTCGTGCAGTATCTCCTGGGTATGCTCCCCCAAAAGGGGAGCGGGGCGGCGCACGGTAGCGGGCGAGCCCAGGAGGTCGGCAGGGAAGGCCAGGGCACGGATGCGCCCGGCCCGGGGATGCACCGTCTCTGCTATCTTGCCGTTGGCCTCTAAGTCGCCGTCGGCCAGGACCTGGGCGTAGTCCCGCACGGGCACCACCCACTGGTCGTGCCGGCGCAAGAGGGCTATCCACTCATCCCTATCCCTTTGGAGGAAGACCGCCCGGAGCATCTCGGCCAGGATACCCCGATGGGCCTCTCGCCCCTCTCGGGTGGCGAAGCGGGGGTCGGATGCCCATTCGGGATGACCCACCGCCTGGCAGAAGGCGACCCACTGGTCGTCTCGGGCGGAGGAGAGGGAGAGTTCCTTCCCGTCCTGACAGCGCCAGATGCCGTAGGGGGGCGGGCTCACGGGGGAACCCATCCCCTGCTTCTGGGGCACCCGCCCTGTGTTGAGGAACACGGAAAAGCGGTCGTGCTGGAAGGCCATGAGGCTGGCCAGCAGGGACGTGCGGACCTCCTGCCCCTGGCCGGTGCGCTCCCGGTGGTAAAGGGCAGAGAGGATCGCCAGGGCGGTGATAATGCCCCCCGCCGCATCCCCAATGTGGTCGCCGATGGGGGTGGAGGGTAAGTCCGGGTAGCCGGTAACGCTGAGGATACCGCTCATAGCCTGGATTTGCAGGTCCTGGCCGGGGAGGTCCTTATACGGCCCCCTATCCCCGAAGCCGGAGATGCCGGCGAAGATAAGGCGGGGGTTGATGGCCCGCAGGCGCTGATAGGAGAGGCCCAGGCGCTCCAAGGTCTGGGGGCGGATATTGTGGACAAAGACATCGGCGGTGGCCACCAGGCGGTGGGCTATCGCCTGCCCTTCAGGAGTGGAGAGGTCGACTGCCAAACTCCGCTTGTTACGGTTGCGCACCCCGAAGGGGTAGGAGAAATGCCCTTCCGGGGTGAAAGGCCCCAACTCCCGTATGCGGTCGCCTCGCTCCACCGGCTCCACTTTGATCACATCGGCACCCAGGTCGCCCAGAAGGGCACAGCAGTAAGGGCCGGCATACATGTGGGTGTGCTCCACCACCCGTATGCCGTGCAGTGGTCCGCACGCCATATCCTTAACTCCCTCAGAAGGGTAAGCCTTAGGGGGTCAACGCAACAGACCCCGGGTGCCCGGCTCGTGTTAGGGCATGTGGATGGTAGCGGTTGCTACATACACCACCTGCCCCCGCTGGTTCACCCCCGTCAGTTCGCATACCACTAGTTTGCGCCCCTCTTCCTGGCGCTTGTCCACCACCTTGCCGGTGATGGTAACGGTATCGCCTGCCCGAATGGGGGCCACCGCCTTGAAGGTGTAACGGCTATGGGGGTTGAAGAGGGCGTCATAGGGGAAGGCCTGCTCCAGCACCTGGAAGAAGTAGTCGGCGGTGGCCACCCCCATGTTGACCGTGCCCCCGAAGATGCCCTTCCGGGCGAACTCCTCGTCGGTGTGGAGGTCTTTCCACTCTCGGCGGGGGCCCAGGGCAGCCCGGCGAAAGGCCGAGTAGGCGTTGATGGTCTCCTGAGTCTCCAGTTTGGTGTGGGTAGGCAGTTGGTCTCCGATGCGGATGGAATCCCAGGTAACCCCTTTGGCCTGGATGACCATAGCAACACCTCCTTGTGCGAAAGCCTTTGTTTTACCTGTTGCCGGAGCGCCCGCCGTTCCCGCCGGGTGGAGGGGACGCCTGCCCTTTGGCGTAGTGCCACAGGCAGGTGTAGATATATTCCGCCACCTTCTCCCCCCGCTGGTTGTAAGCGGTGATAAGGAAATCAATGAACTTGTTGCCCCTGCGTTCGTATTTGGCGTGGGTCTTGGTGGTGCTGGTGATGATGTCCCCGGCCCGCACGGGGCGGTAGAGGGTAACCTGGGAGCCGACATAGGGGGTGGCACGGGGGTTGGTCTTGGCCTGCTCGGGGGCCACATAGCCGGCGGCGGCGATGGTCTGGTCCCGGCGCATGGGGGCGTAAACGAAGACCATCCCCGGCGGGGCCACCAGGTCCTCCCCTTCGGGGATGTTGTCGTATCGGCAGACCCGCATATACTCCCGAATCATATCGGCGGTAACCTCCACCTGTATAGGGGGCGATTCATCCCCTATGCGGGCCACCTCCCATTCGTAGATGCGCTCCTGCTCCTGGGGCATAGCCCCTCCTTCCCGTGCGGTATGGGTGCCTGTGCCCATTATACCAGCCTTCAGGGGGCGTTCC
>BEHZ01000173.1 GCA_002923335.1 bacterium HR23
CCATCGGGGCGGGCTTCCTCTTCCCCAGGCCGGAGGTGCTGGACACCCTGGCCCGCCGAACCGGGGGCGATGTGCAGGGCCTGCGGCAGGCCATTGGCACCGCACGGATTGAGACCGTCGCCTTCGCCCTCTACGCCCAACAACCCCTGGCCCTGGACAGCCTTCTGCAGGACGGCCTCATCCCCCTGCTGGAGCGGCATGGCGTTGCCCTGCTGGGGGTGGCCCGGGCGGGATTGCCCTCCCTGGTGGTGCGTCTGGGGATGGGGGTCGTGGCCCGGCAGGGGGGGCTGGAGCCGATGCAGGTGGAGGGGCGGACCGTTTACCGCCTTTCCCAGGAGGGCGTGCACCTGCGCCTGTATGCCCAGGGCAACCTCCTCTACCTGGCTCTGGCTCCCACGCCTGCGTTGGCCGACGCCACCATCGCCAGCGCCTTCCCTCGGGATTAGGTGGAAAGGTGATAGACTTCTCAACTATTGACACCTTCCCCCGCTCGCCCTATCATGGGGGTGCACAGGGTAAGGAGGCGCTATGCCCGAGCAGACGGCCCAGCAGAAGCCCCGGGTTACCACCGAGCAGGTCATTGAGGCCCTGCGGGAGGTCTACGACCCCGAAATCCCGGTCAACATCTACGACCTGGGCCTGGTCTACGACGTGCAGGTGGACGACAACAACCGGGTGTATGTCGCCATGACCCTCACCTTCCCAGGGTGTGGGATGGGGCCATATATCGCCCAGCAGGCCGAGTGGCGCATCGCCGAGATTGAAGGGGTGGAGGATGTCCAGGTGGAACTGGTGTGGGACCCCCCCTGGACGCCCGATATGATCCGCCCGGAGGGGAAAAAACTCCTCGGCCTGGAGGAGTAGCCCCCACCCGGTGCGCGCCAGTTCCCCCGGCAGGGGCATGAGGAGGTTGGGATGACCACACGCCCCCTAACGCCCCAGGAGCGTGCCCGCCTGGAGGCCATGAAACGCCAGTTTGAACAGCGCAAGCGTATGGCCCAGGCTTTCCAGGCCATTCGCCACAAGGTAGCGGTCTACAGCGGGAAGGGGGGTGTGGGCAAGACCACCGTCGCCGTGAACCTGGCCGTTGCCCTGGCCAACTTCTTCAACAAGAGGGTGGGCATCCTGGACGCCGATATTGACTGCCCCAATGTGGTGCGGGCCATGAAGGTGGAGGAGAAGCCCACCTACGACGGCACCCACTTCTTCCCCGCCGAAAAGTGGAAGGTGAAGGTGCTCTCCATGGGCTTCTTCCAGCAGAAGGAGGACGAGGCGATTATCTGGCGGGGGCCCATGATCCACAACGCCCTTACCCAGTTCCTGGAGATGACCCAGTGGGGGGAACTGGACTACCTGGTGGTGGACCTTCCCCCCGGCACCTCCGACGCCCCACTCACTATTATGCAGACCCTCCCCTCCCTGGACGGCTTCATCATCGTTACCACCCCCCAGGAACTGGCCATTGTGGACGCCCTGCGCTCCATCAATATGGTGCGTCGTCTCAACCAGACGGTGCTGGGCATTGTGGAGAACTTCTCGGGCGAGGTCTTCGGCTCCGGAGGGGGCGAGGAGTTGGCCAAGCAGTTGGGCCTCCCCTTCCTGGGGCGCTTCGCCCTGCGCCCCGACTACCGGGACACCTCTAAGCCCACCGTTCTCCTGAGCGAAGCGGTGCGCCAGGAATACGAGGCCCTGGTGCGCAACCTCCAGTCGGTGCTGGCCCCCACTCCCACATCCTAGGGGGGAGCGGTGGTGCGCTTCCGCACCCGCTACGGCATTCAACAGCCCTCCTTTGCCTGGGGGGTGCCGGCGGAGCGCCTCTTCCCCACCCTTCTGGCCATCGCCCAGGCCGCCGATGCCCACGGCTACGACTCCTTCTGGCTGATGGATCACTTCATCCAGATACCCCAGGTGGCCCCGCCGGAGACGCCCATGCCCGAGGCGTGGACCGCCCTGGGTGCTCTGGCGACGGCGACACGCCAGGTGCGCCTGGGCACCATGGTGAGCGGGACGCCCTACCGTAACCCCGCCCTGCTGGCCAAAATGGGGGCGACCCTGGACGTGGCCAGCGGGGGGCGGCTCTTCATGGGGATTGGGGCGGGCTGGTATGAGACCGAGTTCCACGCCTACGGCTGGCCCTTTCCCCCTCGCCCGGAGCGGGCCAAGCGCCTGGCCGAGGCAGTGCAGGTCATCCTGGCCCTGTGGACGCAGGAGAGGGCGACCTTCACGGGGCGCTTCTACCAAGTGCGGGACGCCCTCTGCGAGCCGAAGCCCCTCCAGAAGCCCTTGCCCCCCATCCTGCTCGGGGGAGGTGGGGAACAGGTTACCCTGCGCCTGGTGGCCCGCTACGCCACCGCCTGCAACCTCTTCGGCGACCCGTCCACCCTGCGCCACAAACTGGGTGTGTTGGCCCGCCACTGCGAGGCAGTAGGGCGAGACCCCGCTACGGTGCTCAAGACCCGCCTGGGTGGTCTGCTCCTGGCGTCTACCGAGGGGGAGGTGGTCCGCATCGCCCAGCGCCTGGGCAGGCCGGTGGACTTCTCCTCGTGGAACCCCATGATGGGCACACCTGCCCAGGTGGCGGAGAAGTGTGCCCGCCTGCTGGAGGCGGGGCTGGACTACCTTATCTTCTCCTTCCCCAACGCCCAGGACCTGGAGCCGGTGGCCCTGTTTGCACAGGAGGTGGCCCCCGCCCTGGGCCTGAACCGGCCCCTGGAGGTGCCCTGGCCGGCGCAGGGGGTGGCACTCCCGCTCCGGGTGGGCGAGAAGGCAAAGCCCACGGCACCCC
>BEHZ01000174.1 GCA_002923335.1 bacterium HR23
ACCTACTACCGCCAGGTGCGTCCGGCCAGTGGGTGGGCCGACCTCTACATCCTGCCGGGCTACCCGTTCAAGGTAGTGGATGCCCTCATCACCAACTTCCATCTACCCCGCACCACCTTGCTGATGCTGGTGTGTGCCTTTGCCGGGAAGGACCTTATCCTGAGGGCCTATCAGGAGGCGATACAGCACGGGTATCGTTTCTACAGTTTCGGCGATGCGATGTTTATACGGTAGGGTGGGCGCCAAAATGTCTCCCCAGGTCTCTTCTCCCTTCTTGCAGGGGGGCGCGTTCTCTTCGTGGCGTGTTACGGGGGGACCTTCTATCGGCGGATGTTTTCGGTGGCTTTCTTCCCGAGCAGCCTTGCGCCAGGTGGACCCCTTCGCCTGTGTGTGAGCAAGGGCGTTGGCGCTTCCACAAGCGGCAGGGAGCCGGCCCGCCTCACGTGTCCGGCCCCTGCCCCTGCTTTACCGGCACCCTGGTAGAATAATGGCAGAGACCCTTCCGTGGAGGGCCCATGCCCGAGACCATTTCCTATAGCGACCTGCGCCGTGGCACCGTCATTGAACTGGACGGTGAGCCTTACCAGGTGGTGGACTGGAAACACGTGATTATGCAACAGCGCACCCCCGTCCTTTCTCTAAAACTGCGCCACCTCAAGACGGGGCGTGTGCTGGAGCGCAATCTCCCCGGCTACACTCGCCTCACCCTGGCGGAGGTGGAGGCCCGGGAGGCCCAATATCTCTACTACGACGGCCACGCCTATGTCTTCATGGACACCGAGACCTTTGACCAGTTCCCCCTTACCCCCGAGCAGGTGGGCGAGGGCGCCCAGTTTATGAAGGAGGGGGTGGGGGTGAAAGTGGTCTACTATAAAGGACAGCCTACCGCGCTGGAACTCCCCAACTTTGTAGAACTGCAGGTCGTGGAGACCGCCCCTGCCTTCAAGGGCGACACCGCCCAGTCGGGACGCAAGCCTGCTACTCTGGAAACCGGGGCGGTCATCAAGGTGCCCATGCATGTGAAGGTGGGCGACATCGTGAAGGTGGATACCCGCACGGGCGAATATATTGAGACCGTAACCTAAACGCCCGCGCAGGTGAGGGGAAGGTGTGCCCGTCTATACCGTCTCCCAGGTTACCCGCTACCTCCGGGACTCCCTGGAGCGGGACACCCTCCTGACCGACCTGTGGGTGCAGGGGGAGGTGTCCAACTGCCGTCGTTACCCCACGGGCCACACCTACTTTACCCTGAAGGACGCTTCCGCCTGCCTGCGCTGCGTCGCCTTCCACCGCACCCCGGGAAACGCCCTGCTGGAGGACGGGCAGGAGGTCCTGGTCCAGGGGCGTATTTCCTTTTATGAGCCGCGCGGGGAGGTGAACCTCTATGTAGCAGTCGTCCAGCCGGTGGGCACCGGTGCCCTGGCCCTGGAGTTCGCCCGTCTGAAGGCCCGCCTGGAGGCGGAAGGCCTCTTTGCCCGCAAGCGTCCCCTGCCCCCCTTCCCCCGCCGTATCGGTGTGGCCACCTCTCCTGTGGGAGCGGTTTGGCATGACATCCAGACCACCATCCGCCGCCGCTACCCTCTGGTGGAACTGGTGCTGGCCCCCTGCCAGGTCCAGGGCGACGGCGCTGCGGACTCTATCGTGGAGGCCCTGGAAGTCCTGGGGCAGGAGCCGGGCATTGATTTGGTGATCCTCGCCCGGGGCGGGGGAAGCCTGGAGGAACTCTGGCCCTTCAATGAGGAGCGGGTGGCCCGCGCCATCTTCCGATGCCCCGTCCCTGTGATTACTGGTATTGGCCACGAGACCGACACCACCATCGCCGACCTGGTGGCCGACCTGCGTGCCCCCACGCCCACCGCCGCCGCCCAACAGGCGGTGCCCGACCGCACCGACCTGCTGCACCGTGTGGACGCCCTTCTGCAGAAGGCAGACGCCTTTTGGCACAGGCAATGGGCCCGCCACGCCCAGGCGCTGGAGGGCCTGGAGAGGCGCTTGCGCCATTGTGCCCCGAACACTCATACCCCTCGCCAGCAGGTGGACAAACTGCTCTCCCAGGCCCAGCGTGCAGTCCAGCGCCTCTTGGGGGAGCGACGGCGCATGCTGGCGAGTATGGAGGCTCGCCTGGAGGCCCTCAATCCCCAGCGGGTGCTGGAACGGGGGTATGCGGTAGTAACCCGTCAAGGGAATAGCCAGCCCATCACCCATCCCCGCCAGGTGGCCACAGGCGATGCCCTAACGGTGCGGGTGGCCGGAGGCACCTTCGGGGCACGGGCGGAGTGGTAGAAGCATGTGCTATGATGGGCGTGTAGGGGGACCGCTATGCCCGGCAACGCCTCACGCCCCCAGCCCTCCTCCTTTGAAGAGGCCTTCGCCCGCCTGGAGGGTATCGTCCAGCGACTGGAGCAGGGGAACCTCTCCCTGGAGGAAAGCACCCGTCTCTACGAGGAGGGCATCACCCTGGCCCGTCTTTGCAATGAACTGCTGAATAAAGTGGAACTGCGCATTACTCGCCTGCAGACCTCCTACGGCCAGCAGATGCGCCTGGCCGGGGAAGGGGAAGCCAACGAAGAGGATGAGGATGAAGAACCACCTCCTCAGGGCTGATTTCCATCTGCATACCCGCTGGTCGCCCGATTCCCGCACCTCGCCCCAGAGGCTGGTGGCCTGCT
>BEHZ01000175.1 GCA_002923335.1 bacterium HR23
GGCGGAGCAGGTTATTGTGAAGTGCCCCCCTAAATACGCCTCCCAACCCCCGCCGGGGGAACCGCCCCCCAGCAACTAGCCCTCACCCAGGCCCCGCACCCGCTGGCGCAGGGACGCCGGAGCCGGCTCCCTAGGAAGCCCTTTAAGCAGGCGCACCGTCGCCTCCAACGAGGCGAGAAAGGCCTGTCAAGGCCCGCACCACGCCAAATGCTCCCGCACCCGCCTCAGCAGGGCGGGGGACAAAGAACCGTCCAGATAGTCCGACGCCAGGGCACGCACCCGCTGGCAGTCCACCCTGCCCAGGAGACGCCCCCATAGGCTCCCGAGACCCATCGCCATTCCCCCTTGTCCTCTTCACTATACTAGATGCAAGGACGCCTCGGAAAGGTGCACCATGCCCCACAAGCCTCCCCACCCCCCCTTTCGGGAGGTGGCGGAAAAGCACCTGGACTTCGTCTACCAGATATGCCTGCGTATGCTGGGCGACCCCACAGAGGCAGAAGACGCCGCCCAGGAGACCTTCCTTTCAGCCCTGCGGGCGTGGAAGACCTTCCGAGGGCAGGCCCAGGTGAGCACCTGGCTTTACCGCATCGCCGTCAACGCCTGCCTGCAGCGCCTGCGCAGACGCCAACGGGAGCAATGGCTCTCCGACGCCGGACAGGATATCCCCACCTGGCAGGGCGACCCCCAACGGGCAGTTGAACGGAGTGAACTGCTCCGGCGCATTCAGGAGGGGCTTGCCCGCCTCCCGCCGCACCTACGGGTGGCGGTGGTTCTGCGGGATGTGCAGGGCCTCTCCACCGAAGAGGCGTCCAAGATAGTAGGTGTGAGCCTCCCCGCCTTCAAGGCCCGGCTCCATCGGGGGCGAGTGCTCCTGCGCCAGTTCCTGGAGCCTTTCCTGCACCCCTAGCCCTACCCTACCCACCGCCCCAGCACCAGGCTAGCCACCAGCGCCAGCCCAAAATACAGGTGCAACTGCGCCGTTACCAGGTCCAGAAAGGTGAAGGCTACCCGACGGGGCTGGAAGGCAGCCCGCACGTTGCGCCACGCCAGGGGCACGGTCAAGAAGGTAAGTGCCCCCCACCACGGGAGCAAACCCACCGCTATGGCGATGGCGATAGCCCCGTAGGCAGCCACCACCAGCGCCAGGTAGTAATACCCCGCCCCCCGGAAGCCCAGGAAGCCCGCCACCGTAGTGAAACCCGCCTGCTTATCGTCCCGCACATCCCGGAAGTTATTGCCGTGCAGAATCGCCGTGGTCAGGAACCCCAGGGGCAAGGAGAGCACCACCGGCGTCCAAGAGAAGCCCTGGGCCTGCACATAGTAGGCCCCCAGGGCCATCAGGGGGTTAAAGGCCAGGAACACCGCCAGGTCGCCCAACGCCCGGTATTTCAACCCCAAGGGGGGAGCGGTGTAAAACACCCCCAAAAGCACCCCCGCCAGCGCCAGATACAGAACGGGCATACCCCGCAGGACGGTGAGGGCCAGCCCCACTCCCCCCGCCGCTACCAGCAATGCCACTCCAAACACCAAGTGCTGGCGTGGGGACATCAGCCGGTCCGGTAACACACGACTGGAGCCCAGCGTTGCCCAGGTGTCCACCCCCTTGCGGTAGTCAAAATAGTCGCTGAGCACATTCACGCCACCGTGGGCCAGCAGTCCCCCCAGTAGGGTCAACAGGAGCAGGGGCCAGGAGAAGGAGGGGGCCAACAGCGCCCCCAAAAGCACCGAGAAGAAGGTCACGGTAAAGGCGAAGGGACGCACCGCTTGCCAGTAGACCCTCCACGCCGGTGTGGGACTGCGGAGGGGACCCTGGAAGGCCCGCATCACCTCGTCGGTTACCTCAACCTGCGCCCGTGGCTTCCACTCCACACGGTAATCGGAGATATACAGCCGTGTGGGACGGATGCGGAAGACCAGGGGGGGGAAGAACTTGGCGAACACCACTGCCTGAGGCACCTTCCGAAAAAGGATATGACGCTCCTCTCGCTCCCCCACGGGCCCCAGGATTTCTATCTCCCCCTCCCCTTGCAAGAAGAGATCAGGCACCCCCCGGTCTATAATGAAGAAGACTCGGGGGTTTTGCAGGATATTCTGGTAGTGGTGTCCCCGCCCCTGGGTAGGGCGCTCAATGACGCCGTAGAGGTATCCCCCCTCTTCGGCGAAGTAGACCTTGTTGGCCCATACCCTCCCGTCGGCATAACTCACCAGCGTTAGATTGCGGTTCTTCTGGAAGATGCGCTTGGCCGCCTTGACCGCCTCCCACGCCTCCGCCGACAGGGCTGTAGTGCTCATGGGCGCTCTCCACCTCCCTGGTGGGGGTGCATCTCGCACTCCGGAACACCATCATATAAAAGAGAGACAGGAGGAGGCAAGCCCATGCGCGGTACCCTGATGCTGGTGTTTCTGCTTCTGCTGGTGGGGGCGTGCCGAACCGCCAAAACTCCTCTCCCTCCGCCCACGCCTGCGCCCGCCCCAACCCCTGCGGCATCCCCTTCCCCTACCCTGGCCCCCTATACACCCACACCCTCGGAGGAGGCCTACGGTCAGGAGTTGGTGCGTTACGGCGGCTGGGCCACCAACATCCGCAAGCGCACCATCCCCCT